>JAFVBU010000153.1 GCA_017479805.1 Ruminococcus sp. | reverse complement strand
TCTCGACAGGATATGTGTCGGCACCGAAGGCTGGTCTGCACGGGATTTTTACGATGAAGCCGCAAAGGATGGCGGTATCGTCCTTGCAATGATGGACGGCGAACGTGTTATAGGCGCTGTTGCAGGCTTCACCGCCTCCGACACGGGGGAGATACTGACAGTTGCCACTCATCCCGACTACAGGCGGCAGGGCATAGCCGACAGACTGCTTGCGGAGTTCTTCTCCCTCGTCCCCGACGAAACGGAGAATATCGCCCTTGAAGTGCGCTCATCGAACAGCGCCGCCATTTCTCTTTATACGAAGTTCGGCTTTGAGAAAATGGGCATAAGAAAAAGATTTTACCGTGACCCTGTTGAAGATGCGGACATTATGGTAAAAACAATAAAGAGGTAATGTAAAATGCTTATACTTGGAATAGAAAGCTCCTGCGACGAGACCGCCGCAAGCGTTGTCAAGGACTGCCGTGAGATACTCTCGTCAGTCATCTCCACGCAGATAGAGGAGCATAAAAAATACGGCGGAGTTGTGCCTGAGATAGCTTCACGCCGCCATTGCGAGAATATTCTCGGAGTAGTCCGCAAGGCGCTGGACGATGCCGATGTGACCCTTGCCGACCTTGACGGAATCGCCGTTACATACGCCCCGGGGCTTATCGGCGCTCTGCTTGTGGGTGTCAGCTTTGCAAAGGCACTGGCTATGTCATGCGGAAAACCGCTCATCCCCGTCCACCACATCGCAGGACATATCGCCACAAACTACCTGACCTTCCCCGACCTTGAGCCGCCCTATCTCTGCCTTGTGGCAAGCGGCGGACACAGCCATATCATCGAGGTGCTCAGCTACACAAAATTCCGTGTTGTGGGACGTACCCGTGACGATGCGGCAGGGGAGTGCTTCGACAAGTGCGCCCGTGCTATGGGATTTCCGTACCCCGGCGGCGTCCATGTTGACAATGCCGCTCAGTCGGGCGACCCGAAAGCGTTCAGACTTCCGCACCCTGCCGTTGCAGGAAACGAGTTCGATTTCAGCTTCTCGGGACTGAAAACCAATGTGATAAATACCCTCCACAATGCGGAGCAGAAAGGCATTGAGATAGACCGCAACGACCTGTCAGCCAGCTTGCAGGCGACAATTTCGGAGATACTCACCGACAAGACTATCCGTGCCGCAGAAGCTCTCGGATACAAAAAGGTTGCCCTTGCAGGGGGAGTTTCCGCAAACAGCGGAGTACGTGCGGCTCTGTCAGCGGCTTGCGAAAAGCGTGGATTCGAGTTCTATATGCCCGAAAAGAAGCTCTGCGGCGACAATGGCGCAATGATAGCCTGTCAGGGAAGTTACAACCTCCTCGCAGGCATAACTGCCGATGAAAGCCTTAATGCTGTTGCTACACTTTCTATGGAGGATATCTGAGTTTTTAGTGTATAGTATAAGTAGTAAGTAGTAAGTAGTAAGTAGGGGCGGCGTTTCGCCGCCCGTATACCACCGCCCACGAATTCAATAGCAGTGAGCGAAAGCAGAATAAAAGTTTCGCAGAGAGTGAACGAGCTTTGCGAGTGGGAGCGTGAGTGTGGTCGAGCTGACGCCAGCTCGTCGGGAACCTGATGGCTCCCCTACATTCTCAATTCTCAATTCCTGACATCTGACACCTAACACCTGCCACCTAAAAATAATAAAAACCCCTTAAAGAACTGATCTTTAAGGGGCTTTGCATTTTAAAGTGAATATCCGACGAGCTTTTTGTAGAATTCTCCGATGGAGCTTCTTCCTGTGAAGCGGTCGGCTGGTGCATATGCGCCTGTGTATTTGCCATCACGGAAAATGTAGTATTTTCCGTCCTCCTCGGCAATGCTCAGAGTGGAATCTGTGCCGTCGCTGTTGTGGTAGGTGGCTGTCACGACAGGCTCGCTTCCGTCGGGCTTTGCGTCGGTATCAAGTCCCTCTATCGCCATCATCGAGAATGAATCGTAGAAGTTCTGGAACAGCATATATCCCTCGGAATTGCTGATATCCACGGTCTTGCCGTTCAGTGTGCAGGTCTTGCTGTCGGTGTCGATGGTGAACTCTGTGGTCTTGCCGTCAAGCTCGATATCGAAGCCGCTTATGCTGTACATATCCGCCCCCTTTACAGTCGGGAGGATATAGTCATAAGCCGTTGTATCGGTCAGTGTAAGTCCCGATGTGTAGTAGGCTTCAAGCTGCTTGTCCTCGCCGATGAGAACAAAGGTGTAGGTCGGGTCGTTCTCGTTGAGCTTGGTGGTAAATGTACGCTTTGTGCCGTCCAGAGCGTTTATCTCGACCTCGCAGTCGGGCTTGTCAAGTCCGTAGGCTTTCAGGTCGGTAAGGTTTTCTTCAAGGAGCGTGTCAGCCTCAAGTCTTATGAGGTTGTTGACCATTGAAGTAATGGCGGTCTGGTCGGTGGTGAGCATATCGTACTTCTTGTCCAGCGACCACATGGTTGACTCCTTGTCATAGGTCAGCTTGCAGGGCTCCATGCCATCCTTTTTAATGGTGATATCGGCGATATCGCTGTTGCTGAACGGTGCCAGCTTCTTGGATTTCAGCGTAAGGCGGTCGGCTATGAGTGCCGAGCCCTGATAGGACTCGATAGCGTATATCTTGTCCTTGTCGCCTGTCATAACGTAGTAGGATTCTCCCGTGGGGCTTTCGTCGCCCACGTAAAGCTCGTAAGTCCTTGAATCGTCGGTTATCTTTATGGTCAGCGGCTCGTCAAGACCGTACATAGCTTTTTTGCTGTCGTCAGCCTTTCCGTAGGCTGTTTGTGCGGTCAGGTCGGAGGTGTAGGTGCAGATGAGCTGCATATACACCTGATCGAGAGCGAAGTCGTCACGGTTGGTGAGCACCCATACGCCGCTGTCGTTCAGCTCGGCAACGTAATCGCCGTCCTCAAGCCCGAATTCAACCTTTTTTATGCCTGCGCTGTTGATGTTGAAAAGGACATTATCCTCTTTTTCAGCCTGAGAGATATTTGCCTCTGTGTCTCTTTTATGCTTTACTGCGAGGAATGCTCCCATTGAGCTGCCTGCCAGTACAAGTGCCGAGACCAGTATGATAATGGGTTTCTTCATTATGAGTGTCTCCTTTTGAGCCATACTATAGTTCCGAATAAAGCCAGTGCGATAGGGATGATGATGAGGCTTGCGAGAACTGTCTTAGCGTGAGAAGCGTCCTCAAAGGTCATGGAATCGTAAGCGTCCAGCTTGTTGCCGATACCCATTGACACATCGCTGTCGTAGAGCCATGTGTTTGTGAATGTAAGGAGCATTGTAGTACCGCTCATTGACGGTGCAACGGTGTCTCTGTCGATGATATCGGTGCTTCCCATAACGATGAGCTTTGCGCCTGTTACACGGTCGAGAGCGTAGTAGCCGTAGTCGAGCTGCATACCCGATATCTTCTGCGCCTCTTTCTCGGTAACATCGTCGCCGCCCATAGGAGTGCTGACTGTTGTGTAGTTTCCGTCAGAGCCTGCAACATTTCTGATAAGTGGTGATACTTCAACGTTTGCGGCATTTGCAAAGCTGGTCTCGGACATGAGTGCGAAGCTCCTTGTGCCCGAAATACCTGCCGAGTAGCTCTCGTTGGAAACGAGGTAGTTGATATCTGTGGTAAGATCTTCTGTGTAGTCGCCTGTAGCCTCGGGGTACTCAACACGCATGAAGTTCTCGTTCTGTACACTGTCTCTGTCCTGAAGCTGATTTGCGGCGCTTGACTCTGTTACAACGTTGTAGTCCATGATGATGCCGTAGTCGCCCAGAATTTCCTCGATATTGTCGAAGCGTCCCTTTGTTCCGCTGGGGGAGAGGAGCATTGACATTGAGCCGCCTGCGGTGAGGTAGCCTTTGAGGAGGTCTTTTTCCTCGTCGCTGATATCCTGCTGAGGGCCTGCAAGGTAGATGATACGTGCATTGCCGGGAACAGCCTTTGTCTCGGTGAGGTCAAGCTCGGCAACAGCGTAGTTGTTGGCTTTGAGCTGGTTTGCGTAGATATCGTAATTTTCGCTGATGGACTTTTCGCCGTGACCCTTTAAGAAGTAGATGGTCGGCAGAGAACCGCTTGTGCAGGTCTCGATGGCAGCAGCCACAAGCTCCTCGCCTGCGTACTGGAAGGTGCCGTCAGCGGAGGTCTGGAATATCTTGTTGTGGTCGATACGCTTTACGATATCGCCGCATTTTACGAAGATATCGCCGTTCTGGACGCCGAGGAGACCGTCAGGGTCAAGCTCACGGGCGAGAGCGGCATTCTCGTCAGGCTCAAAGCAGGTGAGAGTGATGTTCTCACGCTCGTCAAGCTGAGTGAGAGTGTGGTAAAGTGCAAGGAACTCGGGAGCGTCCTTGAAGTATTCCAGCTTGGAAAGGTAGTACACATCGATATGCTTATCGGAGGTATCCGAAAGAAGCTGTTCGGTCTTGGCGTTGAGAGTGTACTTCTTTGCAGGGGTCATATCGAACACCTTGTCGTAGTAGCCTGCGATAATATTTATCGGTATGAATACTATCAGCACCAGCACAGCGATAAGGATGGCGATGGCTGTAGTGAGGTTGAATTTTTTATTCTTCATAGCCCGTTACCCCCTGTTCCAGCGTCTTTTCTCGATGGAGATATAAGTCCATGCGAGGAAAACGATAACTGCCGATACAAAGAATATCAGATCGGAAAGGCGGATGAAGCCCTGTGAGAAGTAGGCGAATCTGGGCTGTGCGGCAAATGCGTAGAGTACCGACTGTAACTTCGGAAACTGTGAGATGAAAGCGCTGTTAGCGAAGTCGTCGAGGAACAGCACGGCGAACATCACAATTTCACCGATGATAGCGGCGATGATGGAGTTCTCGGTGAATGAGGAAATGAGCATACCTAAAGCGATGAACATTGAGCCCCATGCGAAGATCCCCACGTAAGCGCAGATGAGCTGGCTCACGACCACAGTGCCGTTTATGGCGGTGATGATGGGGAATATGAGCGTGCCTGCCAGCATGAACAGGAAAACAGTGATATTGGCAAGGAACTTGGATAAAACTATTTTCAGCACGCTGACGGGTGAGGTCATGAGCAGTACCTCAGTGCCGAACTTTCTCTCGTCGGCGAATGTCCTCATGGTCAGGATGGGTATGAGGAATATGAAGTAAAGGGTGACATTGTAAAATATCTCAACGAATGAGAATTTAAGGGTGTTGCTCTCCTGTATATTGGAGACAGCGCCGCCGATCATGTAGGTGAACAAAAGCATGAAAAGTGCGGCTATAGCGTAAGCGAAAGGAGTGTAGAAGAAGGACTGCAGCTCCTTTTTATAAATAGGAAACATTATTCATCATCCTCCTCTTTTTCTTCTTGGGCATCATCGCTGTCATCCGCACTGCTGTTTTCGGGGATGACCTCGTCCATAAGCTCTGCAAGGCTCTTTTTCTGGACAGGGCGGTTGATGAGCTCGGTGAATACCTTTTCAAGGCTTGGCTTATCGGTGTAGATCTCAAGGATACTGAGCTGATTTTTCAGGAATTCGGCAGCGATCTTGTCCTGTACCTGCTCTGCGTCGCCGCTGAGCTGAACGATGAAGGAGGAGATATTGTTGCCCTCGTCCTCGGCTTCGGTTATCTCACTGACGCCCTCTGTCGCACCGATAAGAGCGGCAGCCACGGCTTTGTTGCCTGCGGCTTTGATGTGGAGTGTCAGTGACTCCCTGAAGGGCTTTTCAAGGTTCTCGATGGTGTCGATGGCACGTATCTCGCCTTTGTTGATTATGACAACACGGTCACAGACAGCGCTCACCTCACTGAGGATGTGGGAGCTGAATATTACTGAGTGCTCCTTTCCCAGCGATTTTATGAGGTTTCTTACCTCTACCACCTGATTTGGGTCAAGACCGACGGTAGGCTCGTCGAGGATGAGGAACTTTGGGTCGCCCAGCAGAGCCTGAGCGAAGCCCACACGCTGTTTATAGCCCTTTGAAAGGTTGCGGATGAGCTTGCCGCTGACGTCCTTGATGCCCAGCAGCTTCATGACACGCTCGGTCTCCATTTTCTTTTCCTTGCCCTTGATACCTTTCAGACCTGCACAGAAATCAAGGTATTCCGTTACCTTCATATCGGGGTAAACAGGCGGTATTTCGGGGAGATAGCCGATATTCTTCTTGGCTTTTACGGGTGACTCGGTTATGTCGGTATCATTGATGGTGACTTTTCCTCCGCTCATGGGAAGATAGCCTGTGATCATGTTCATGGTCGTGGATTTTCCTGCACCGTTGGGTCCGAGGAATCCGAGGATCTCATTATCGTTTATTGTAAAGCTAATATCGTTTACGGCACGGTTGTGACCGTAGTACTTAGTCAGATTTTCAATAGTAATCATGAGCTTCTCCTTTCATTAATTGTAATGGGACAAAAAGCAGGGGCACTTTTCAGCGATATTCCTGTATCTGCACTGGAGGAAACGCTGACACCTGTTTTCATATTTAAGCATAACTAACCTAATTATAGCATACTGCTTTATTATGACAGAATAATGTTAACGTGAGATGAATAGAATATGAACAAAATGTTAAATGACAATATTTGCCCAATTGCGGCAGTCGGTCGGGATTCTACTTATCAGGATAAATATTATAGCTTAACTGTGTGGATTTTGTGAAAAATAATTGTAAAGAAAATGAATCTTAGGAAATTAAAATAAATATATTGACGGGTTAACTGAATCGCAATAATTAAAAAATCCGCAACTTTTGGTCAGTAGACAAATTGTACAAAAAGCGGTTACTCTTTGTGTGCATTGCAACAAAAATTTTGGAAGCTCCGAACTAAAATTTTTCAAACTGTTGACATCAATCAAAATGCAAGATATAATTATCTTGAAAATAGTTTGAGAATTGTGTGTTCGCATTGTGATATGAACGCACAGTGTATGAGTATTTTCATATGCAGTTCCTGCTGCGGCACTCTGAGTCACGCAGTGGAGGATCGGTGCTATGCGGATCATTTTGGGTGAGTCCTCTTCCGTCGGCGCTGCAGTCCCCCAAAGGCGGTCTCTCCGTGTATCTGCGGGGGAACATACACATTTAACCATCACATTATTATGAGAGGGGTAATAACTATGATAAGCAAAAAGACAAAGGCTCTTGCTGCAAGTGTTCTCGCAGCAGCAATGTCCGCTACAGCTGTAGTTCCTGCTGTATCATCTGCTGCTATCGTTTCTGAGGCAGCTACTTCAAACGGCAGCTACATCGATATGTTCAATTCTCTTTACGAAGATGTTATGACAAACGGTGTAGACAACGGCTACATGAGCGAGCAGAACAACGGCGCTAAGAAGTTCGGTATTCCTTACCACGCTAAGGAGACTCTCGTTGTTGAGGCTCCTGACTACGGTCACGAGACAACTTCCGAGGCTATGTCCTACATCGTTTGGATGGCTTCTATGCACGATGTTCTCGCTGCTAAGGGCCAGAGCGTTTCTGCAGGTTCAGACCTCGAGGATGCTTGGACAATTATGGAAGCTCTTATTCCAGGTTGGTCTAAGGCTTCAGGCAGATCTGACGTTCAGTACAAGACACTCTGGACTCAGAAAGAGCTCAAGGCTGATACAGCTGCTGAGGGCGACCAGCCTTCTGACTATCCTACAGAGCAGCCTGACGTTCCTGCTAACAACCCGATGTATGACATCTTCAAGTCAGCATACGGCAGCGATGACGGCTACTATCTGATGAACTGGCTCGCTGACGTTGATGACTGGTACGGATTCAGCAAGGGCACTAAGGGCGAAGGCAAGTTCACATTCATCAACACCTTCCAGAGAGGTGAGGAAGAGTCTTGTTTCGAGACAGTTCCTGCACCTTGCCTCGAGGAGCTTAAGTGGGGTATGGAAAGCCCTGACGAGGATAACGGTAACGGTATCAAGGCTATCTTCAACGGTAAGGACAAGGTTCCGAAGCAGTACTCATTCACAAACGCTCCTGACGCTGAGGACCGTGCTATCCAGGCTGTTTACTTTGCAAACGTATATGGCGCAGGCTCAAGCTCAGTTTCTGCTCTCGCAGGTAAGATGGGTGACCAGTGCCGTAACGATATGTTCGATAAGTACTACAAGGCTATCGCTAAGGATACAAAGATCACAAGCCCATCAGCAGGCATGGATTCCAAGCACTACCTCATGGCTTGGTACACTGCATGGGGCGGCGGAATGGAAGCAAGCTGGGGCAAGTATGGCTGGGCTTGGCAGATCGGCTGCTCACACTCACATCAGTTCTATCAGAACCCACTCGCTGCATACGG
>JAFVBU010000014.1 GCA_017479805.1 Ruminococcus sp. | reverse complement strand
TTAGCTATACTGAAACAATGCATAATATCCCGCCTTTTCCTTTTATATAGTCATTTTTCGCCTCAGAGGTACTTGATAAGCTCCTCTCTGACGCCGTCGTACTTGCTGTCAGTCACACCGAAGTCCATTTCCTTGTATGTCCACACCGCACGGGAAATGCCGTACTTCTCAAAGACCTTGTTGATGACCCTGAACCATTTCAGAGAATCCTCTGCTCCCACAATGTCTATCATGCCGTATTCGCCGCAGTAAAGGGAGGAATTGTGCTCCTTTGCCTTTGCGATGGCAGTTGAGAAAAGCTCCTCGAAGTATTCCTCTGAGGTCTCGCTGTCCTCGAAAGTCATTCTCTCCTCGGGAATGATGGCAGGAGTCCATGTTGCGCCCTGATGTGTGAATTTCAGCGGCTCATAGCAGTGGAAGTTGTAAATAGTCCTGTCGTCGTATGGAGCGTCGAGAAACTGCACCGTGTCTGCGGCATTGTTGTGGTAGCTTCCCACAAGCACTATAACCTCGGGAGCGATGGCACGAATCCTGCCCATACACTTGCGGATTATCTCGTTCCACTTGCCGATGAACTCAGCGTCCGTCACCTCGTTGAGAAGCTCGAAAACGATATTGTCGGTGTCGTGACCGTAGCGTCTTGCCATTTCCTCCCAGAGCTGATAAAATTGCTCCTGATACATCTCACTGTCAAAGAATCCGCTTTCCTCCTCACCGAAGTCAAAGGAGAAACCTGCGGTCTTGTGCAGGTCGAGGACTATTTTCAGCCCATACTTACGGCAAAGAGCGATCACATTGTCTATGCGCTCATAGCCGCTTTCGATGGGTGAGCCGTCCTCGTTTTGGAGAATATTGTAGTCCACGGGCAGACGAACATGGTCGAATCCCCATGAAGCGATCTTCTCAAAATCGCTTTCCTTGATAAAATTATCAAGTCTGTCCTGACTGTAATCACACTGTGACATCCAACCGCCTAAATTGATACCTTTGATAATACCTCTGCTTTTCAGCATACACTTCACCTCATTAAATTGTTACAAATACTTGTATGTCAACGCCTGTATTACAGTTAATATATCTACCAATTGATTTACTTTTTATTTTTTAAGTCACTATTGATCTTGTCGCATATCTCCGCAATATCCTCGTGGCTGAACTGTCCGTCTGAGAAACTTATCATCACACGGAGCGGATTGTCACGGAGCTGTGCTTCCATCATCAGCTTTGTAGCCTCGCCCATGTCGTTGTTGTCGCTCTCGGCATTAAGTCCCTCTGCAAAGTTCTTAATGAGCTTTTCATGGTACTTTGCACCGTTCTCCAGTGCAAAAACGTCACCCATAGTTGTGTTCGGTGTGCACACGAAAGGAAGCCTGTCCTCCGACTCCACATGGATAACTGAGGAGAGCTTGATATCACGGGAAGAACTGCCTATCATGACTTCAAAGTCGCCGCTCTCAACGAACCAGTCGTGGGTCTTGTCGCTGTAGAATGCGAACGCACGCCTGTCAAGAGTAAAGACAATGACCTTGGATTCTCCGGGGGCAAGCTCTATCTTCTCGAAGCCTTTCAGCTCCTTCACAGGGCGAATCACCGAGCTTTCGCAGTCCCTGACATAAAGCTGGACAACTTCCCTGCCTGCCACGTGACCTGTGTTTTTCACAGTGACCGAAACGGTCAGGGAATCCTTGTCGGTGATGCTCTTTGCGTAGAGTTTCAGGTCACTGTAGGCAAATGTGGTGTAGGAAAGACCGTGACCGAACGGGAACAGAACTTCCATTTCCTTTTTGTCGTAGTAGCGGTAGCCCACGAAAATGCCCTCGCTGTATCTGACAAAATCGCCCTCGCCGGGGAAATTGAGGTATGACGGGTTGTCAGACAGCTTCTTCGGAAAAGTTTCAGCCAGCTTGCCGCTGGGATTGGTCTTGCCGAAAAGTACGTCGCATACAGCCTCGCCGACACCCTCGCCGCCGAGGTAAACCTCAAGTATGCCCTTGACATTGTCTATCCACGGCATTTCCACAGGCGAACCGTTGTGAAGAACGACCACCGTATTTGGCTGAACAGCCGCAACTCGCCTGATAAGCTCGTTCTGGCACTCGGGCATTCCCATGTGCTTTCTGTCATAGCCCTCGCACTCGAACAGATCGGTAAGACCAGCGAAAACTACTGCGATATCGCTGTTTTTCGCCAGTTCAACTGCCTCTGCGATAAGTCCGCCGTCGATAACGTCCTCCTCGGTGCGGTAGCCCTGTGCATAGGCAACGTGGGCGTACTTCTCAGCTGATGAAAGTGCGTCGGTGACCTTGACAGCGTTGATGAACGAGCTTCCGCCGCCCTGAAAACGTGGCTTTTCTGCGAATTTTCCGATGAAAGCTATTTTTCTGTTACGTGGGAGCGGAAGTATCCTGTCGTCATTTTTCAGCAATACCATGCACTGTGACGCTATCTCAGCCGCCAGTGCGTGGTCAGCCATCTTGTCCCAGACGGGAGCTTCCTCTCTGCCGCTGAGGTACTTGTCCACAAGGGTCAGCACTCTCTCGCAGGCTTTGTCAAGGTCGGCTTTGGACAGCTTTCCGCCGTTGACCGCATCCACAATCTTCTTGTCATTGACACCGCCGCTGGACGGCATTTCAAGGTCAAGACCAGCCGCAACGCCCTTTGGTCGGTCATTTACTGCGCCCCAGTCGCTGACCACAAGTCCCTCATAGCCCCACTTGTCACGGAGCACATCGGTGAGCAGATACTTGTTTTCCGACGAATATTCGCCGTTTATCCTATTGTAGGAGCACATCACCGTCCACGGCTTTGCTTCACGTACAGCATACTCAAAAGCTGAAAGATATATTTCATGGAGAGTTCTCTCGGCGATCTCCTCGCTGACGCTCATTCGGCGGTTTTCCTGATTGTTGCAGGCGAAATGTTTAAGGCTCGAACCGACCTTTTTGCTCTGCACGCCCTTGATGTGGCTTGCAGCGATATTTGAAGCGAGATAGGGATCCTCGGAGAAATACTCGAAATTACGTCCGCAGAGAGGCGAACGCTTTATATTCGCACCGGGTCCGAGGATAACTCCCACATTTTCAGCCTGACACTCGTTGCCCAGCGCCTGTCCCATGCGGAAAATAAGGTCACGGTCGAAAGAGCAGGCAAGGGCGCAGGCAGCAGGGAAACACACAGCCTGTATGCTCTGGTTTACACCTGCGTTCTCGTCGTCAACACGCTGTTTACGCAGACCGTGAGGGCCGTCGCTCACCATCATCTGCGGTATACCCAGCCTTTCCACAGCCTTTGTATGCCAGAAATCAGCACCTGACAGCATGGAAGCCTTTTCTTCGAGAGTCATTTTAGAGATCAGCTTTTTAATATCCATAAATACCTCCATCAGCAGTTGTTGTAAAATTGTAATAATATTATAGCATATATAAAATCAAATTTCAAGTATTTTCGCTAATACAAAACAGATATCCTGTATAATTACAAGATATCTGCTATAATATCACGATCATTTCAGGAATTCACAGCTATAGCGTCCTTTTTCATCTGCTCCCTTGCCAAAGAAAGCATCAGCTTGATACGGTTCTGCTGGTTGACACGTGACGAGCCTGCGTCGTAGTCGATGGCGCAGATATTGGCGTTGGAATAGCGCTCCGTCATTGCCCTTATCATGCCCTTTCCGACGATATGATTAGGCAGGCAGCCGAAAGGCTGTACGCAGACGATATTGCTGTAGCCCTTTTCGATAAGCTCAGCCATTTCCGCTGTCAGCAGCCAGCCCTCTCCCATGCACACTCCGCAGCTTATGGTGTGCTCACCCAGCTTTTTCAGCTCGGGGAACGGCACAGGCTTGCGGAACTGCGGAAAGTCCTTCAGCACTCCGAGCATGGTCTTTTCGAGGGACTCAACGTATGCAACGGCAAGTCTGCTGAACATTACGCCCTTTTTGTCGCCGTAAAGACGGTTATTCTCCATGCCAATGTTAAGGCTGTACAAGGCAAATCCCAGTATTCCCGGGACCATTACCTCTGCGCCCTGCTCAACGAGGAAGTCGAGGAGGTGGTCGTTGCCGAAATCCGCATATTTTACATAAAGCTCGCCGACAATGCCGACTCTCGGCTTATTTATGCGCTGTACGGGCACTCTTGCATAGTCCTTTGCGATGGCATAGAAGTTCTCACGTATCGCTGAACGGGTCAGTCCCTTGTTGCGGCGAATCTGGTCGGTAAGGCGCTTTCTCCACTTCTCCATTATCTTTGAGGATGTGCCGCTGACCTTTTCGTAGGGCATGACCTGATTGCGGAGGAGCATGATGAAATCGCCGTAAAGCCATGTGATAAGACCTTTCAGGAACATCATGGGAGTTATTTTGAAGCCGCTGTTTTTCTCGATGCCGCCGAAGTTGACGGAAACAACGGGAACATACTCATATCCAGCCTTTTTCAGAGCCTTTCTCAGCATATGCACGTAATTTGACGCACGGCAGCCGCCGCCTGTCTGATAGAGCATGAGGGCAGTTGTATGAGGGTCGAAATCTCCCGATTCTATGGCATATATCAGTTGTCCGATGACCACTATGGCAGGGTAGCAGGCATCGTTGTGGACGTATTTCAGCCCCGTATCGATAACCTTCTGACCGGAATAGTCAAGGAATTTTACTTTATATCCTGCATCACGGAACACCGAACCCATCAGGCTGAAATGCACGGGGAGCGCATTGGGGATGAGTATGGTGTGAGTTTTCTTCATTTTCTCCGTAAACTCGGGATAGATCTCATTTGTTGCCATCCTTTTCATTCCTTTCAAAAAATAACATAGCTAAAAGCTCATTCATTAAGTCCGGCAGCAGCAAAAAGACTTCTCAGCCTTATCCTTGCCGCACCTGTATTCGTTACCTCGTCGATCTTTATCTGGGTGTATATCTTGCCTGAATCCTCAAGGATACCCCTGACTTCATCGGAGGTTATGGCGTCCACACCGCAGCCGAACGACACGAACTGCACAAGGTTCATCATATCGCCCGCAGGTCTCTCGGCAACGTACTTTGCCGCAAGATACAGCCTTGAATGGTATGTCCACTGGTTCAGCACGGTGGTGCGGAACTTGTCCTCGTTTCCGTAAACGCTGTCCTCTGTGACCACGACTGCTCCAAGCTCGCAGATAAGCCTGTCAAGACCGTGGTTGACCTCGGGGTCAAGGTGGTAGGGTCTGCCTGCAAGGACGATTATCGGCAAGCCGTTCTCCCTTGCGTAGGTCATGTACTCGTTGGCTTTGTGAGCGATAGCGCCCATGTATCTGCCGTACTCGTGGAAAGCCGCATCCATAGCGTTCCTTATCTGCTTTTTGCTCAGTTTATAGCCGTTTTTAGCCATTACCTCAGCAAACTTCGCTGGGAATGCCTTTCTGTTGTGGATGCCGACAAAATCGTGGATATACTTAACTTCATGGAGCGCCTTGATGTTGACGTTCGCAACCTCGGGATAATACGCAACAACAGGGCAGTTGTAGTGGTTATCGCCGTTTCCCTCGTCAACGTTGTAGCTCATGCACGGGTAGAACACGATATCGGGCTGCATTTTCAGCAGAGCCTCCATGTGTCCGTGGAGCAGCTTTGCAGGGTAGCAGATGGTGTCGGAGGGAATGGTGTGCTGACCCGAAATAAAGGTCTCACGTGTGGAGTCCCCCGAAACCAGTACGTTGAAGCCAAGCTCACGGAAAAATGTGTGCCAGAACGGCAGGAGCTCGAACATATTCAGCGCCATTGGTATGCCGACTGTTGGCTTGCCGCCGTCACGCTGATTTGAGCGGTATTTTCTCAGTATCCTGCGCTTGTATTCGTACAGGTCGTATATCTTCTGCCTGCCGCCCTTGCTTGTGGGGCGGTCGCAGCGGTTTCCTGCGATATATCGCTTTCCGTCGGCAAAAGTATTTATAGTCAGGCGGCAATGGTTGTTGCAGCCCTTGCAAGTAATTGTTTTAACAGTATGTATGAACTTCGCAAGCTCCTCACGGCTGATAACGCTGCTCTTGCCTTTCTGCTTTTCAGCCGCATAGAGAGCCGCACCGTATGCGCCCATTATCCCCGATATTTCGGGGCGAACAACGTCTGTGCCAAGCTCCTGCTCAAAGGCACGGAGAACTGCGTCGTTGAGGAAGGTTCCGCCCTGCACAACGATGTTTTCGCCAAGCTGTGCGGCATTTCCGCAGCGGATGACCTTGTACAGCGCATTTTTCACGACGCTCATGGAAAGACCTGCGGAAATGTTCTCGATGGACGCACCGTCCTTCTGCGCCTGCTTGACTGAGCTGTTCATGAAAACGGTACAGCGTGAGCCTAAGTCAACGGGCTTGTCTGCGAAAAGTCCCAGCTTTGAGAAGTCTGCGATACCGTAGCCCAGCGCCTCTGCAAAGGTCTGGAGGAACGAGCCGCAGCCCGAAGAACAGGCTTCATTGAGGAAAATATTGTCGATGGCGCTGTTGTGTATCTTGAAGCACTTTATATCCTGACCGCCGATATCGATGATGAAATCCACGTTTGGACGGAATTTCTTTGCGGCGGTGTAGTGGGCGATAGTCTCAACGATACCGATATCGATGCCGAAAGCGTTGCGGATAATATCCTCGCCGTAGCCCGTAACAGCCGAGCCTGCAAACGTAATATCGGGGAATCTGCTGTATATCTCCTCTAAGTATTCCTTTACCGCAGGCACGGGATTGCCCTTGTTTGAGCGGTACATGGAATCGAGGATATTGCCGTTTTCGTCGGTAACAACGGCTTTTATAGTGGTAGAGCCTGCGTCGATGCCGAGGAACATCCGCTCCGCAGGTCGGTCGATATAGCCGATATTTGCGGAATTTCCCTTGTGACGGGCAATGAAGCTGTCGTATTCTTCCTGCGAGGTAAAGAGCGGACGGGCGGACATATATGAGCCGCTGCCCATGTATTTTTCGGCTTTTTCAGCCAATTCAGCAAGGTCGTGCACCTCGTCGCCGCCCTGCATCGCCGCACCGATAGCCACGAAATAAAGCGAATTTTCGTGACAAACGCCTTTCAGCCCGAGAGTATCGTCAAAGCTCAGGCGAAGCTGGTCGAAATAGGTCAGCGGACCGCCGAGATAGAGGATATTTCCCTGAATCTCACGTCCCTGAGCGAGGCCGCCCACAGTCTGGTTGACAACGGCTTTCAGTATGCTTGCGGCGATATTCGGGAAGCCTGCTCCCTGATTGAGAAGCGGCTGTATATCTGACTTTGCGAAAACTCCGCAGCGTGAAGCGATGGTGTATATCTTATCCGACTGCTTAGCCAGCTCGTTCAGCTCAGTAGGTGAAACACCGATGAGAACCGCCATCTGGTCGATGAAAGCGCCCGTGCCGCCTGCACAGCTTCCGTTCATTCGAGCCTCAAAGCCGCCTGTGAGGAAAAGTATCTTTGCGTCCTCGCCGCCAAGCTCGATAACTGCGTCTGTATTCGGCGCAAGAGCGTTCACGGCAGTTCTTGTTGAAAAGACCTCCTGCTCGAAGCCCACACCGAGGTAATCGGCAAGTCCCATTCCTGCCGAGCCCGAAACGGTGACTTTCATGGAGCTTTCGCCTGTTTCACCAGCTATGCGGCGGAAGTACTCCCCTGCCTTTTCGGCAATTTTAGATAAATGTCTTTCGTATGAGCTGTAAATGATCTTATCGTTTTCGTCAAGTACAACACATTTTATGGTGGTCGAGCCTATATCAAGTCCCAGTCTTTTCATTATCCTTACTATCCTTTTCTATACAATTAAATTGATTATAGCACAGTATTGCGAAGATGTCAAGATGGCGGATGAGAATTTCGGCAGTTGGAAATATTTACACAACATGGCTGGTTTTATCGGCTTGACCGTTACTTGTTCTGAACCGTCCGTAAGACGTTTCTGCGCCGCTTTTTTATAATTTAATTTATTTATCGCACAAACCGACATTTTTCCCATCCCGTCCATGCTATACTAATATCACTAAATCAAAGGAGGATGCAGAATGAAGATAGATATAACCACCGAAAACGGCACATCCGTTGCAGCACTTTGCGGCGAGCTTGACCATCACTGTGCCAAAGACCTGCGTACCCAGCTTGACAAGTTCATAATCGGATCACGTCCGCAAAAGCTGGTGATAGATTTAAAGAACATCACGTTCATGGACAGCTCGGGAATAGGACTGATAATGGGCAGAAGCAAGCTGATGAAAGCCTGCGGCGGTCAGCTTGTTGTTCACAGTCCCCAGCCCTACATCAAGCGTGTGCTGAAGCTGTCGGGCATCGAGCGAATAGTCAGCATTACATAAGGAGGAAAATATGGACATACTCAACGAGATAAGATTCACCATGCCGTCGCTGTCGGTCAACGAAAGCACGGCAAGAGCTGTAGTTTCGTCATTTTTAGTGCAGCTCAACCCCACTGTGGAGGAGCTTTCAGACATACGCACCGCCGTTTCCGAGGCTGTGACCAATTCCGTTGTTCACGGCTACAGAGGCACAAAAGGCGATATCGAGCTTACCGTGAGACTTCTGCCCCACAGGGAGATATACATTCGGATAAAAGACAAGGGCTGCGGTATCGGCGATATCAAGCAGGCTATGGAGCCACTTTTTACAACCGCTCCCGAGGAAGAACGTTCGGGGCTGGGCTTTTCGGTGATGGAGTCGTTCATGGACAGCCTGACCGTCCGCAGCAAGGTCGGCAAGGGCACCACCATCACCATGAGAAAGAGGCTCTCACGGCATGGAGACTGAACTCAGAAAGCCTTTGGCTGAGGAAAATCTGGGACTTGTGCACCTCTGCGCCAACCGTTTCCGTGGGAAAGGGATAGACTATGAGGAGCTGTACTCCGCAGGCTGTATCGGGCTTCTGAAAGCGGTCAAGGTCTTTGACCCCGACCGTGGTGTGAAGTTCTCCACTTACGCCGTGCCTGTCATTCTCGGCGAAATAAAGCGGCTTTTCCGTGACGGCGGTGCAATACGTGTCAGCCGAAGCCTGAAAGAGCTTTCCTTGCGCCTGCAAAAGCTGTGCGGCGACTTCCGACAGCGTGAGATGAGAGAGCCGACTATAGCGGAATTAGCCGAATTATCTGGCGAAAGCGAGGAAGATATATCCGAGGCGCTGTGTGTGAGCCAGCCACTGCTCTCGCTTACCGCAGGGGACGACAACGAGGGACAGATAGATGTGCCGACGGAAGCTCCCGATGAAGCAATAGTGGACGTTCTTGCCCTGAGACAGATAATGTCGGGGCTTGAACAGCGTGACAGAGCGCTTCTTGAACTCCGCTACTTCCGCTGTCTCACACAGTCAAAAACCGCAAAGGCGCTGGGAATGACGCAGGTGCAGGTGTCCAGACGAGAAAAAAAGCTCCTCTCTGCCATGAGAGAGGAACTTCTTAAATGAGAACAGGTTCGGGGTTATGGCTCGTAATAGCCGTAGCCAAGCTGTTTTACTTCCGATATTTCGGTAACTTTTCCGCTTGCGTCAACAGTCACCCTGACAAGTGCGGGACAATAGTTATCTGCGGTGTGTTTATCGGCATTTGCCACATCATAGCGCACAGCCGTCAGAGCGTGACCGTTGTTCGGGTATTAGTAGTAGAGCAGTTCCCTCTCAACACCGTCATCCAGCTTGTCTGTTGTGACAGCGGTATCCATAGTCTGGAGATAAACCTCATCCCCTCTGTCAAGCCAGCGGTATGCATAGAAGGTCTTGCCTTTTTCACGCAGATCAGCCATTTCCAGCTCGTCGATAACATGATAGGTCGTGTTGCTCTGCTGCTTGAACAGCCATATTCCCTCGGCTGCCTGAGACTCTGTGCCGACGATAGTATCCATTATCGAAACACCGTTGCCCACTGTATTTACTGCCATAAGCTGTGTACCGCCGAGGTTTACAACGGTAAATTGCAGCTCTAAAGTCTGGTCAAGGTTGCCTGTGAGGAATTTCGTCTTGATAGCCAGCGGCGGCTCATTGGTTATGAGGTTGAAACAGCCACGTGGAGTGTCGTAGAGATTTTTCAGTATATACTTGCCCGATGCGGTAGAGCCTGACAGATTGTCTGTGATAAGGAACGAGCTGTCTGAGATGTCGAATTGTATGCCGTAATCCGAATTTGCCGTGCTGCCCGAGCTGCCCTGTGTAAGGAGCCAATTGCCTTCGAGCATTGATTCTGCCTGATCCTCGCTTTCAAGTCCGCTGCCGAACACATCGAGGGGGATACGGTTGTTTGCCACATAAAATTCAAAATCCCTGTCGTAGCCAACGGATGCTTTAGAGTAGTAGCTGAGCACGGTGGTAGCGTCGATACCGTCTATTCTGCCATCCTCGTTGACATCGGCATATTTCTGCTGCTCCGAATCGAGATGGTCGGGCTTGCCTGCCGATGTGCAGGCATAATGAGTGAGTATAGCTGTTGCGTCTACACCGTCGATACTGCCGTTTCCGTCAACATCGCCTGTTTTGCCTGCTGCCGAGGCGATGAGCGGTGAAACCGACATACAAATGAGCAGGGCAGAAAGTGCCGCTGCGTGGATATTCCTTAATTTCATAAACTTCCTCCTTATAAGGCTGATGAGTGTCAGCATAGTCGTTCGCTCACTGAGCTAACGGCTTATTTATTAATTATATTATTGTATGCCCCGAAAGTCAATGTAAAATAAATGCATTTGTGCAACACTTACAAATCAGCTTTCCTTTTGTGTGCACCGTGTACAAGGAGCACCCCCGTGAACTGTGTCATATATTGCTCCATCCCCCTGATTTTTGCGGATATTGCAGAATAATCGTTGACATGGCAAAAAAAATATTGTATAATAAAAATGCCAAAATATCTTTAAGAGAGGGGTAAAATCTTATGGCACTCAAATTTTTCAAAAGGGCAGCCGCAGCAGTAATGGCAGCAGCTGCTATAGTTGTTCCGACTTCTGTCAATATGCCCGAAAAAAACGTTAATGCTGCTCCCGATGAGTATCACGACGACTGGCTCCACGTAAACGAAAACGCAGAAGTCGTTGATATGAACGGAAACCCTGTCTGGATGACAGGCGTAAACTGGTTCGGCTACAATGCAGGACGTCAGGTATTCGACGGCGTATGGTCGAAGAATATGCACAGTATGCTCAACCAGATCGCAGACCACGGCTTCAATCTTCTCCGTGTTCCTATGTCAACTCAGATCCTCCTTCAGTGGAAGGAGCATGGTCCCGATACGGGCAGCGGAGTCGGTCAGGTCAATATGATGGTCAATGCCTACGAAAATCCCGAGCTTACAGTTGAGGGAGGCGTTGACGGTCAGGGTCAGTACACCTTAATGTACAGCTTCGATATCTGGAACAAGGCTGTGGAATGGTGCAGAGAGAACGGTATGAAGATCATGATCGATATCCACAGCGCTACTACTGCCGCAATGGGACATCAGGTTCCTGTATGGTACGACGAGAACTTCTCCGAGGACGACTGGCTCGAAGCACTTTCATGGTTCTGTGATTACTACAAGGACGATGACACCATCATAGCTATCGACCTCAAGAACGAGCCTCACGGAAAGCCCGAAGAAGGCAACTTCGCAAAGTGGGACGATTCTAAAGACGCTAACAACTGGAAGTATGCTGCTGAAAAGGGCGCTATGGCTTGCCTTGAACAGAATCCTAACCTTCTTATCATGATCGAGGGTATAGAGTGCTATCCCGACTTTGAAAAGGGCGCTGACTGGACAACACCTGCTGTTGACTATGCTCACTATGACGAGCCGTCACTCATTTTCGGCGCATGGTGGGGCGGAAACCTCCGTGGTGTAAAGGATCATCCTGTAGATATCGGAGAGTATAAGAAGCAGATAGTATATTCACCTCATGACTACGGTCCGCTGGTATGGAAGCAGAAGTGGTTCTATATGGACGACGATTCCAAGACTTTTTCACGTGAGTCACTTCTTGATGATTACTGGAGAGATTCATGGGCTTACCTCGTTGAGGAAAAGCAGTACCCGCTCCTCATGGGAGAGTGGGGCGGCTTCATCGACGAAGAACACGACCCGACAGGTGAGAACAAGCACTGGATGCAGGAACTCCGTGACTATATGATCGATAAGCATATCCACCACACATTCTGGTGCTTCAACGAGAACTCGGGCGATACAGGCGGACTTGTTTACGATGACTTCGGCAAGTGGGACGAGGATAAGTATGAATTTGTAAAGCCTTCACTCTGGCAGACCGAGGACGGCAAGTTCATAGGCCTTGACCATAGTATACCTCTTGGCGCAGCAGGCAACGGTATCTCACTCTCCGACTATTATTCGGGAAATACCGGCTCAAAGACTACAACTCCAAGCACAACGACTACTACAACCAAGGCTCCCGAGACAACCACAACTACATCAACTACAGAGACAACAACAACTACAACTACTACCACTAAACCCGAAATAACAACAACTACTCCCGAAAACACAACATCCACTACTTCCTCAAAAGAGACAACGACCACAGTCAATGCAGGGAGCGATAAAGATGTTGTTTACGGCGATGCTAACTGTGACGGCGATGTCAGTGTTGCGGATGCTGTTCTCATCATGCAGAAAATAGCAAATCCGTCGAAGTTCGACGTTAAGGGCACTGACGACAAGCGCATCACCGAGCAGGGCATGAAGAATGCCGACTGCTACAACACAGGCGACGGCGTTACCAACAAGGACGCTCTCGCTGTTCAGCAGTTCAAGCTGGGTCTTGTCAAGGAGCTTCCTACAAAATAATTAACCAAACCGGCAAACGGGGCGATATGGGTATCGTCCCGTTTTTGTTATACCACACGGGCGCTCGGAAAGCGCCCTGCATTTTTTAGTTGCAAAAATCCAATTATAATGTTATAATTGACTTATCTCATTTTAAAGGAGTAATTATGGCTAAACAATTCTGGAAAGGCAGTGCGCTTCTTGCACCTGTGCCTGCCGCTCTCGTTACCTGCGGTACTGCCGACAATCCCAATGTCCTGACTATCGGCTGGACGGGCATCACCTGCACTCATCCGCCTATGACCTACATTTCTGTCCGCCCCGAGCGCTATTCTCACGATATCATCAGGGACTCGGGGGAATTCGTCATAAACCTGACCACCTCCGCTATGTGCCGTGAGACCGACTTCTGCGGCGTCAGAAGCGGAAAGAATACCGATAAATTCGGCAAGTGCAGCTTTCATCTTCTGCCTGCACAAAAGGTCAGCGTGCCCATTATTGAGGAGTGTCCCGTAAGCCTTGAATGTAAGGTCACCGAATCAAAGCTGCTTGGCTCACATACCATGTTTTTGGCTGAAATTGTCGGTATCGACGTGGACGAGCGTTACATCGACAGCAAGGGCAAGCTGAATCTCCAGCAATGCGGTCTTATGGCTTATGCCCACGGCGAATACTTCGCTCTCGGCAGAAAGCTGGGCGACTTCGGCTGGTCGGTGAGGAAGAAGAAGAAAAAGAAGCCCCTCAATCCGCAAAATCCTCGATGAGCTTTTTCAGCTCGTCCTCGGAATAGAGGTCAACTCCCTGTGCAAACTGCTCACGGTCATAGTCCGACAGCATAGCAGTCCGCACATCGAGGGTCATAAAGGGTACAGAGGAATCTCGGCGGTATACTGCCAGCTTTCCGCCGCTTTCCCTGACGGTACAGTACACGGGCACCTCGCTTACTGCGGCGGCTTCCTGTTTCTGTATCGTCTTTTCCTTGTGGATATTCTGACCGAGAGTGCATATGACTATATATGCGGCGATTGCGGCTGCTGTCATCATTATGAAGTAGTTTCTCTTTGCGGCTTTTGTAAACATATATTTTTCTCCCTGATTGTTGTTTTTTCCAAATTTCATTAGTTATACTTCCCTGTTTTTACGCTATTATACAAAAAGCCGAATTTTTTCAAAAAGCACTTAACAATTGATATAAAGTGTGATATAATATATAATGTATCTTTATGTACAATTTTTTCAGAAAGGAGTATGGCTGCATCCTTTGCGGCTATTCTGACAAAATGGACGAAAAACCAACAAGACGGCACGAACCATCGAGAGCAGGTTCACAGCCAAGAAAGAAAAAAGCCTCTCACAGGAAGAAACAGCACAGCCTGCCGTTTCGCATATTCCAGAAGCTGATGATGGTCATTGCCACCACGCTTCTCTCGCTCTTTCTTGTGGTGGTCATAACGGGTACTATCGTAAGTACCGCACTGACGGTGTACGTCCTCCACCTCATGGACGAATCCACCAAAATAACTCTGCAAGAGCTTGAATCGGGAAGTGACACCTACTTCTACGGCATCCAGACCGATTCCCACGGCAACGAGGAGCTTGTGGTGCTGAACAAGGTAAAGACCGACGTACAGCGTATCCCTGTTACCATTGACAGGATACCTCAGCACGTCCGTGACGCTTTCGTTTACACCGAGGACGAGCGTTTCTATACCCACGACGGTGTTGACTACAAGCGTACATTCTCAGCTTTCCTCAATATGTTCATGCATATCTACGACACCGAGCAGGGTGGTTCGACTATCACTCAGCAGCTTATCAAGAACCTGACAGGTGACAACGAGCACTCCCCTCAGCGTAAGATAAGAGAAATTTTCAGCGCTATGCAGCTTGAAAAGTCCTACACAAAGGATCAGATATTGGAGGAATACCTCAACTATATCGGCTTCGGCGGTCCTATCAACGGCATACAGCTCGCATCTATCCGTTACTTCGGCAAGAACGTCGAGGATCTTTCAGTTCCCGAGGCTGCTGTTCTGGCGGCTATACCAAAGAGCCCTGAGCATTACGGTCCTTTCGTTGAATACACCGACGCACAGAACCGTGTGGTAGTTGACGGACGTGCCAATAACAAGAGCCGTAAGGAATACGTTCTCTACAAGCTCTATGATAACGGCGCTATCACCTACGACGAGTATCAGAAATATCTGAACGTTGACCTTGTTTACACCGATTCCGAGGAATACCTCGCTTCTCACCCCGAGGAGCTCGCTTCCGACCTTGAAGAAGAACAGAAGGCTTATTCATGGGTAGTTGACGCTATCTACTACGAGGTTGCCGACTACTTCAAGAAGCAGTACAACATCGATCAGTCCGAGGCTATCAAGCGTATCAACAAGGGCGGCTACAAGATATACTCCTGCATCGACGATAAAATGCAGTCCTACATCGAGGAGAAGTTCCTCGATCCCACAAACCTCATCTCCACAGACGCTACAAGACGCTGGGCTGATATCGACGGCGACGGCAAGACCGAGGAATATCTCCCTCACGTTGCTTTCGTTGCTATGAACTACAGCGGCGAGGTAATGGCTCTCGTTGGTGACTGGGGCGAAAAGACTACCTCCCTTTCCACTAACTACGCAGTTCACGACCCGAGACAGGTCGGTTCTACTATGAAGCCTGTTGCAGCTTACGGTCTCGCTCTTGATACAGACCTCATCCACTGGGGCTCAGTATTCAACGATAAGCCTATCATGAAGCTGCCAAACGGCGACCCGTGGCCTACCAACTACGGTAAGACACTTTCCTACGGCAACTACAACGTTTACTATCTGCTCCAGCAGTCCTTCAATACAGTTCCTGCTCAGCTCGTTGAGGAAATGGGCGCACATGAAGTGTACAAGTTCTGTAAGGAACAGCTCGGTATGAACCTCGACCCTGAGGATGAGTCCATCGCTCCTCTCGCTCTCGGCGCTCTTACCTACGGTATCACTCTCGAAAACCTCGTTAACGCTTACCTGCCGTACGGCAACAAGGGCGTATACAACGAAGCTCATGTGGTAACACGTATCGAGGACAGTAACCAGCAGGTCATCTACCAGAACAACGGTAACCCGAGACAGGCTGTATCTGACGAAACAGCTTGGGTAATGAACAGACTTCTCAAGAACGTCGTTCAGAACGGTACAGGTACTGCCGCTCAGCTCAGCAACAAGGTCGTTGTAGGTAAGACAGGTACTACCGATAACTGGTACGATGAGGCTTTCGTCGGTCTTACACGTGACTTCGTAAGCGGCATCACTGTTGGTTACAAGTACAACGATCCGTCACTTTCACTTCCTCAGAACTTCAAGTCTGCTCAGGTATGGAACAACTGTATCGGCGAATACGCTAATACTCAGTTCAACGATACGGGCGCTGACTTCGACCCCGTTGAAACAGTCGTTGAGGGCTATATGTGTACAGGCTCAGGCTGTATCGCTTCTGCAAGCTGTCCAAAGGGTATCTACGGTTACTGGAAGTCGTCCAACGCTCCTTTCTGCAACGGCTCACACAGCAGCTGGACAAGCAACCAGAGCAGTTCATACAGCAATACCAACACTAATACCAACAACAACTGGTATGCAAACAACAGCTATACAGCTAACAACAACACTTATACCGACAATTCATGGAGCAACAACTCATGGAGCTCAGGCAATACATGGGATTCAGGAAGCTCCTACGACAATAGCTGGTCTGGCGGAAACGATTATTCGGGCGGCAATGACTGGTCAGGCGGAAACGACTGGTCGGGCGGCGACACCTATTCCGACGGCGGCGGCGAATGGTAAAAATATAATATAATCAAAAACCCATCCCCTCAGCGGGATGGGTTTGAAATAAGGTGATCATTTTGAGTA
>JAFVBU010000152.1 GCA_017479805.1 Ruminococcus sp. | reverse complement strand
TTCTAATGATATCATAAGAAAATCGGATGTTTTTGTTTTTAGTACCTATTAGCTGTCAGCTTGTAGGGGCGCACAGTGTGCGCCCGCAGGTCACGATAAATTTGTCAGCATGATGTGTAGGGGGCGATGCCCACATCGCCCCTTTGAACGGCATTTGCACATTTTATCACGGGCGGATGATATCCGCCCCTACTATAGATAGAATTTTGTAGGGGAGGGCGCCCTCGCCCTCCCGAGGTTTATATTGTAACCAACGACGGGAGCCCGAGGCGGCGTTTCCTACAAAAATAATTCTAATCAAATCCAAGGGTCTTTTCAAATCCTGATAAATATGCTATAATAATAAAGTCCCAAAATTAAGCACTTATAACTAACAACTTAATACTACTTACTACTTACTACTCGCTACTCACTGCTTACTAAACGCTCACTTGCTGTCGGGACGATACTTTGCACGTGTACGGGAAATACTTTCCTCGCTTCTCTTGATGAGGTTGAGGAGGGATGAGGAATATTGTGCGTAGTCCTTCTGGAGAGTTGCTGTTGTAACGTAGAGGGTGTCGAAATTGTCGATACAGTCGTTGCCGTCAAGGGCGATACCGCTTGAAGCCGCCTTGATGTTGGCTTCGCTCATGGATACGATAGCGTTTGCGGAATCGTTTGCAATGACCTTTGGTATACGGAACAGCTTCTGGTCGTTGTGGGGGTTAGCGTTGTATACTATTCTGAACAGCTTGTACACCGTCAGCATAAGGTAAGAGGAAACTTCCTTGATGAGGGTGATGCTGTTAGCTTTCTGTGCAAGGCTGAAAAGCAGGGAAATAGAGTTATTGATGATACGTCTGTTGAAGTTGATTATCTCGGGCGACGGCATTTTCAGATTGTTGTTTCCGTCGTCGTCGGGGATATCCTCGATAGTGATGGTCTTGCCCTCGGGTTCGGGAGTTCTGCCGAGCAGATAGTCGCAGGATACATTGTAGTAGTCAGCGATCTTGACAAGGAAGTTCAGACCGCATTCACGGATGCCTTTTTCGTAATGTGAAAGGAGCGCCTGAGAGATACCGAGGTCGGTTGCAGCCTGCTTCTGGCTGATATGTCTTTCTTTTCTCTGTAAGGTAATTATTCTTGCGAAATCGGAATTCATTTTTATTTCCTCCTGTTGTATATTCAAGTATCTCGATGGGATACTGTTAACTCATATGTAACTATTACTATTATAATACAAAATGTATAATTTGTAAATATGGAGAAATGCGAAATTAATAAAAGAAAAAAAGCCGATTTTTCGTGAAATTTACTAAGAGTTAAAAAAAGGCAAAATATTTTTGGTGATTTTTTGCGTATTTACCGTTGTTTAACCATGTTTTAAGAAAAATTAATCATAAGGAGATCATATATGAAAGGCTACCGAATAAGCATTATCCGCCACGGCATGACCGAGGCAAATGAAAAGGGTATCTACATAGGACGCACCGATATCCCACTTTCCCCGAAAGGTGCGGCTGACCTTGCGGCTAAGATGGATGAGTTCGATTATCCGTCGGTGCACAGGGTCTATTCCTCGCCGCTGAGGAGATGCACCGAGACTGCGGAGATACTTTTCCCATACAACGAGCTTGTGACCATCGACGACCTGAGCGAGCTGAATATGGGCGATTTCGAGGGAAAGACCATCGACGAGCTGGCAAAGCGTGAGGACTACACCAAATGGCTGAAAGGCGGCAAGGACAGCCGTCCGCCCAACGGCGAGAGCCTTGAGGAGCTGACAGCGAGGACATACAAGGCGCTTCACAACATCATCATCAACATGATGGAGGACGGCATAACTCACAGTGCGCTCATAACCCACGGCGGAGTTATATCCAATATGCTGAGCTGTTTCGGTCTGCCGAAATACGAGCCGTCCCAGATAACCGCAGAGGCAGGCGGCGGCTTTGATATTCTTGTAACCGCCCAGATGTGGCTGAATTCTCAGGCGTTCGAGATATTGGGCTATTGCCCTTATGACAGGGACGAGGGGATTGAGTGAGCAGCGCTCTGCGCTTGCGCTTATCGCTTAGTAAGCAGTGAGTAGTAAGTAGAAATCAGAAAGTAGTTGTTGAGGACGGAGCATTTGACGTTCCATCAGTTACGCATAAAAATTGCCTGTGTAGGGGCGCCCTCGGGTAAACAATGCAAATTGGACGTTGAGGACTGCCAAAGACAGCCCCTACAAGCTGACGCCAGCTTGACCGCATATCACGCTCCCACTCGCAAAGCTCGTTCAGTCTCTGCGGTTCGGGGAGTTTGCTTTCGCACACTGTTACTAAATTCGGATACGTGGCGAGGGCGCACTTCCCTACAATCGTTTTCATAATATTTCAGCGTAAACCTCGGGCGGATGATATCCGCCCCTACAAGCTGACGCCGGTTTGACCGCTAAATTCGGATACGGGGCGAGTGCGACATACTAATAACTCGGCAAAAAAGGGGCATATTAAGTGTAAACGAAACGGAGGCACTTGATATGAAAATACGTCAGCTCATCCCTTACACGAAGAAACTGCTCAGAGGACGCTGTGTCCGCACGGGGCTTGTGTGTATACTGCCGCTTTGCTCGGCTGTATTCTTTTTAGCCGCCGAAACTACGGTATACAGCCTTTTGCTCTACATCGGAGAAATGCCGCCGCTGTTGCTTTTCAGCGTCGGAAGTCCCGTACAGCTTGCCTTCGTGCTGGTGCTGACCCTTTTCCGCTGGATAGTCACCGCTCCCATAAGCTGTGCATCGGCTTTCAGGCTCAGCGAGATATGCTCCGAAAAACAGCACTCCACGCCTTATTCAAGGGTACTGCTGAACAGGACGTTCTTCCGCAGAAGTCTCGGGGCACTGATATGGACTAAGCTCCTCGGGCTCATTGCTCTTGCACCTGCGGCATTTTTCGGTATATCGGCTTATTCCATGCTCCACGGCACTCTTGCCGCTGACAGGATGTTCATGGCGGTCAATGCGGTGGTGCTTACTGCGGTGTCGCTTCTGCTGTGGGTGTCGCTGAAAATGAGCTTTGCCGCCGTGCCGTTCCTGCTTGTGAGATATCCCCAAAAAAGCGCCCTGCGGAACGTGCTGTACTCTATAAGATTCATGAGCGGACGGAAAAATGTGCTTCTCAGGCTCGGTGCGCTTTACCTTTTGCCTGCGCTGACTATAGTGGGTCTGCCCTTTGCGCTGACAAGGATAATGACCGCATTTTCGCTAAGTATCAATATTTTCACCAGAGAGGATGAATACCGTGAAGGAACTACGGCTTACGGCAGAGACCGACAAGCCTATGACATTGCAGGATTTTCTGACCAAACATCAGGGCGTTTCAAAGCGTCTGCTCACAAGGCTTAAACGTGTTGACGGCGGCATTACACGTGACGGAAAGCTCATACGAAGCATAGACACGGTGAATAACGGCGATGTGATAGTTCTCCGTTTCGGCGACGACAGCTTTCTTGAACCCAATCCCGACCTTGAAGTTGAAGTTGCCTATGAGAGCGACAGCGTGATAGTTTTCAACAAGCCCTCGGGAATGCCCGTACACCCGTCCATCAAGCATCAGGGCGACACCCTCGGGAACAAGTTTGCGGCTATGTTTCCCGAGCTGACGTTCCGTGCCGTGAACCGCCTTGACCGTGACACCTCGGGGCTGTGTATCGTTGCCAAGAACGCTCTTGCGGCGAATCTTCTGCAAGGCAGGTGCAAAAAGGTCTACTATGCCGCTGTTACGGGAGAGATACCCGAAAGCGGCACTATAAACGCTTCCATTGCCCGTGAGAGGGAGTCTATCATCATACGCTGTGTCCGTGAGGACGGGCAGTATGCCGTTACTCACTACAAGAGGACGGCTTTCAGCGGAAAATATTCCCTTGCGGAGATAGACCTTGAAACAGGAAGAACTCACCAGATACGTGTGCATTTCGCATACATCGGTCACCCCCTTGCAGGCGACGACCTTTACGGCGGTACACGTGAGGATATCCCCAGACAGGCGCTTCACTGCGGACAGCTTACCTTTACCGAACCGCTGACAGGCGAAGAAGTAACCGTCCGTGCAGAGCTTCCCGAGGATATTGCCAGACTGGTCGGCAGGGGAGCTTAGGTGGCAGAAATTGAGAATTGAGAATGTAGGGGCGGATATTATCCGCCCGACGGTCACGATGTAATGTGCGGTTACAATTTGTAGAGGACGGCGTCCCGACAGTAGGGGCAGATATCAACCGCCCGTGGACTTGCCGAGCAAATATACATAAAAAATATTGCCAAGAATTTATTCCGAATAGTATAAGATATGTTTTATACAGAGAACACAAGTCTGCCCAAAATATTACGTCAAGTAAAAATTTTATTGATAATATCTACAAAACGTATTCGCACGATTTATGCACTGTACCGAATTTTACGCAGAATATCGCTGAATTAATAGTTCATTCACAATTATTGATAAAATTTATGGTATCATATATTTATAGAAATAGCTGAGATATAGTTTTCAATACTAATATCCCGACAGTATATTATTGCGGATAGAATAGTGAACGAAAAGGCTGCATACAGAGTTCCCTGATTTTGAGCCGAATTATATTTGAAACTAACTCTTCCTCCATATAAAAAAGACAGGCAGGCGCACTTTTGTGCGCCTTTGTCTGTTGAGGAATGCACGATCATCAAACGGGCGCTCGGAAAGCGCCCCTACACTCTTGATCCCTGCCGCTTGATACCAAAAATAAGCGCTGATACACTGAAAAATATTAAAGTTTTTTTCAAATACTTGACTTTTTTTCAGATTTGGTGTATAATATACCTGTTGTTTGTAAATATGTTTTGCTTGTGTAGCACAGTTGGTAGTGCAGCTCATTCGTAATGAGCAGGTCGCAGGTTCGAGTCCCGTCACAAGCTCTTAAACCGTTCAGGATAACTGAACGGTTTTTATTATAGGTATAACCTTGACAGCAAAAGGCTTAAACTCGTTGAAGAACAGGTGCACAAACGTGCAAAGGAACTGCTTGATTAACGGAAACAGGCTATTTCAGAAGAAAACAAAACGTCTCTTTAAATACAGCCCACGGTCATAGATCAGTATAAAAAGCCGCTCAGACA
>JAFVBU010000013.1 GCA_017479805.1 Ruminococcus sp. | reverse complement strand
CTTCATTCCCGTCAGGCGGTCTCCGTGCTACATTTGAAGCAAGAGGCTATACAGCATGGGACCCAACTTCCTACGCTTTCATCAAGGACGGCACACTCTACATCCCAACAGCATTCTGCTCCTACACAGGCGAGGCACTTGACAAGAAAGTACCGCTGCTCCGTTCAATGGAAGCCATCAACAAGCAGGCTCTCCGTGTGCTGAGACTTTTCGGCAACACAAAGGTAAAGAGCGTAAAAACATCAGTAGGTCCCGAGCAGGAATACTTCCTCGTTGACCGTGAGATGTGGAAGCAGAGAAAAGACCTCATCATGACAGGACGTACACTTTTCGGTGCAAAGCCTCCAAAGGGACAGGAAATGGACGACCACTATTTCGGTTCTATCAAGCCGAGAGTAGCTGAGTATATGGCAGATCTCGACCGTGAGCTCTGGAAGCTGGGCATACTGGCAAAGACAAAGCACAACGAGGTCGCACCTGCACAGCATGAGCTTGCACCTATCTACGATACAACAAATATCGCCGCAGACCACAACCAGCTCACAATGGAAGTAATGCAGAAGGTTGCTCTCCGTCACGGACTTGTTTGCCTGCTCCACGAAAAGCCCTTCGCAGGCGTAAACGGCTCAGGTAAGCACAACAACTGGTCTATCTCCACAGATGATGGCGTAAACCTCCTTTCACCCGGCGAGACTCCTCACGAGAACGCACAGTTCCTGCTTTTCCTTGCAGCCGTTATCAAGGCAGTTGACGAATATCAGGATCTGCTGAGACTTTCAGTAGCTACCGCAGGCAACGATCACAGACTTGGCGCAAACGAAGCACCTCCTGCTGTTATCTCCATCTTCCTCGGCGACGAGCTGACAGCCGTACTTGACGCTATCGAAGAAGATAAGCCGTACGACGGCACAAAGAAAGAGAAGATGCAGCTTGGCGTTGACGTTCTTCCTAAGTTCAGCAAGGACACCACCGACAGAAACCGTACCTCACCTTTCGCATTCACAGGCAACAAGTTCGAGTTCCGTATGCTTGGTTCATCCAACAGTATATCATGCGCTAACATTCACCTCAATGCCGCTGTTGCAGAGGAGCTGAAGCAGTTTGCAGACGAGCTTGAAAAGGCAGAGGACTTCAACAGCGCACTCCATGACCTTATCAGAAAGACCATCAAGGAGCACAAGCGCATAATTTTCAACGGCAACGGCTACGACGATGCATGGATAGCAGAAGCTGAGAAGCGTGGTCTTATGAACCTGAAAACAACAGCCGATGCAATGCCGCATATCTGCGACAAGAAGAACATCGAAATGCTCACATCCCACGGTATCTTCACCGAAGCCGAGATATACTCACGCTGCGATATCATGCTTGAGAACTACATCAAGACAGTCCGCATCGAAGCTGTAACAATGACAGATATGGCAAGAAAGGAGATCATCCCTGCCGTTGCAGATTTTGCAGCCGCAACAGCAAATGCAGTATCCGTTAAAAAGAGCGTATCCGAGGCAGCCTGCAAGTATGAAACAAAGCTGGTAACAGAGCTTTCAGAGCTTATCGACGAAATGGACGAAGCAACAACAGCTCTTGAAGCAGCTATCGTTGACCTTGATAAGATCGATACTATCATACCTGCATCCGAGTTTGTCCGTGACACAATGCTCCCTGCAATGGATAAGCTGAGAAGTGCAGCAGACAAGGCAGAGACTGTAACCTCCGAAACATACTGGCCGTTCCCGGCATATGACAAACTGCTTTTCGGTGTATAAGCGCTTCTTTCTTCTCTCTCTCAGAGCACTTTGCACTTGAAATACAGAACCTGTCTTCACAAGATGACACGGCACAAATCTGCTCGTGTCAGCTTGCGAAGACAGGTTCAAAGTCCCGATACAAATGTATCGGGACTTTTGAGTTTCAAAAACAGATAATTATTTTAAAAAAGTGACGGGCGAGCGGAACTCGTCCCTACATAATAGAACTATGAATAGCCTAATATTGTAGGGGCGCTTTCCGAGCGCCCGTGTTGTACATTACGAAATCGACTTTTTTGACAAACAGAAGTCCCCAAGTCGATTTTACGAATAAAACCAACACGGGCGCCGAAACGGCGCCCCTACATTTTTGCTATTCTGCGTAAGCGCTTTTGTAGGGGACGGCGTCCTTGACGTCCCGCAATAGTTTTTGACAAGTTTATAACAATATATAGTCGGTTTTTCATATTCTCATATTTTTTTATCCCCCGACACCATTTTGCTGTCATAGTTCAGCACATCGGGTTCAGCCGAATATCTGTCACGGTACTGCTTAGGTGTCATGCCGTTTTCCTTTTTGAATACGCTGATAAATGCGCTTTGTGAGGAAAAACCCAGTGCAAAGGATATCTCTGAGCTGCTGTGCTCCGAATATTTCAGCAGGTTCTCGGCTGTATCGATCTTCGCACGTATAACAAAATGCTTGATAGTCGTGCCCGTTTCCTTTGCAAACAGCTTTGACAGATAGCTCGGGTCAAGTCCCACGGTTTTCGCAAGAGTTTTTACTGACAAGTCCTCATGGAGGTGGTCGTAGATATAGTCGATACACTTTCGGATATGAAGGGAAATGACATTATTCTTCCGCAGGTCGTGCATACGCTGGGCATAGTCCACACGCATTTCCGCAAAAATATCCAGCATTTCCTCGCAGTCACTGCACACATCGGCACGGCGGATGTAGATATCCCCGAGAGTGTACGCTTCATCGTGGCTCATTCCGCCCTCTACGCAAACTCTTGCGATAACGGCAACGGAAACTATCAGGTGATAGCGGAGATTCCGCACAGGGTCATCGGAAAGCTGTCCCTTTCCCTCGGTGAATTTTTCCCTTGTTTTCTCGAAGCCATCCCTTACAGTTTCAACGTCCCCCTGCTGGATGGCGATATATCTTGACATTTCCCAGTTGAACGAAGAACGTGTGAAGCCGTTCATCTTCTGGACGTATAATCTGTAGTTCAGTTCCTTTCCTGTATTCATAGTGCGACCCTCCATTTCTGATTTCGATTATACCACATTTTTGATAAAAAAACAATATTTTTGATATAATTCCGAGAGAATTAAGCGTATAATGCATAAAAGAAAACACAGAAAACATGAAACTTCAAAGGAGGGTCAATATGAAAAATACAAAAGATATGACTCACGGAAACTCGGCGAAGATAATACTCAGCTTCTTCCTGCCCATGCTTATGACCAACCTGTTACAGCAAATATACAATTTCGCTGATACAGCCATCGTCGGCAAGGGACTGGGCGACAACGCTTTGGCGGCTGTAGGAAATATGTCCTCGCTGACGTTCCTCATCATCGGCTTTTCTATGGGCATGGCAAACGGCTTCGCTGTTATCATTTCGCAGAATTACGGTGCAAAGGATATCGGCAGGCTGAAAAAGTCCTTTGCCGCTTCCATCAAGCTGGCGGCTGTCATAACAGCAGTTCTCACCGCTGTAAGCCTGCTGTTCCTGAGAAAAATAATGGTGCTCATGCAGACCTCGGAGGTCATTATCGAGGACAGTCTCAGGTACGGATATATCATATTCGGCGGACTTGCGGCAACAATGGCGTACAATATGAGCGCCTGCGTGCTGAGAGCGCTTGGTGACAGCAAAACACCGTTCAACGCTATAATCGTTTCGTCCATCGTCAATATCATCCTCGACTGTGTGTGTATTTTCGGTCTGCACACAGGTGTTGAGGGAGCGGCAGCCGCTACTATTGCCGCAACCTTTTTCTCCGCAGGCATTTGTTTCAGCCGTATCAGAAAAATAGAGGAGCTGAAGCTGAACCATGAGGATATGCACACCGAGCCGCAAATGTACCTTTTACTGCTGAAAAACGGCTTGCCGATGGCACTGATGAACTCCATAACAGCCGTGGGCTGCATAGTTGTGCAGTACTTCGTCAACGGTCTGGGAGTTGCCTATACTTCGGCGTATAACGCTGGCAGCCGCTATATGAATATGTTCATGCTTCCCGGTGTGACCGCAGGCTATACTATTTCAGCTTTCACGGGACAGAATTTCGGAGCAGGCAGATATGACCGCATAAAAGAGGGAATGAGCGTGTGCATAAAGATAGCACTTATCGCCTATGCCGCTCTCGGCTCTGTCATGGTATTTCTCCCCCGTGCACTTGCATCCGTTATGCTCAACGGCGAGGATACCATATCCCTTGCAGTAAGATTTCTCCCCATAAGCGGCGTAATGCTCTTTGCTGTCGATCTCCTTTTCGTGTTCCGCAACTGCGTACAGGGCATGGGATTCCCGTTAGTTCCCATGATATCGGGCATACTCGAAATGGTGCTGAGGATATCGGTGATAATACTCCTCATCGGCAGCTTTGGTTTCAGAGCCACAGCCTTTGCAGAAGTCAGCGCATGGACGGGAGCTCTTATAATGAATATGTCCGCATACCTCTATTTAATAAGAAGATATACCAATAAAAATATAAAATTTAACCTGACAGCCAACAATTTTTCATAGCTCTCTGACAAAGCAGAAGTCCCGATAAACCATATCGGGACTTTTGTTTTTTCATCAAATCAAATTCGCCTTTATATTATAAACAATAAGTTTAAACATATAGTATATCCTTGCCGCTGATAGTCAAATAGATATCCTTTCCGTTTATTTAAGTTGAATAAAGTTGTGCATTTATATGAAATTAACAAAATCTGTATATTTTTCTGTTAGTATGTGATATAATTATATGCATATTCAAAATTGCAATGGGATTATATTTTGGATTTTTCAAAGGGGAATGATCAATGCAAAAAGAAAATATACGGAGTTCGTTTTTCAGGTATGTGTTTTTCAACATCCTCAGCACCCTCGGGATATCGGTGTACATACTTGTGGACACGTACTTCATTTCTAAGGGCATGGGAGCGGACGGTCTTGCTGCCCTTAACCTATGTCTGCCTGTTTTCAACTTTATCAACGGATTCGGACTGATGTTCGGCATGGGCGGCGGCAGTAAATTCTCGATGATGTACTGCCATACCGAACGAAGCGAGACAGACAAGATATTCTGCAACTCTTTTTATCTGGCACTGGCGGTGTCAGCGGTCTTTGAAGTGCTGGGTATCTTCTTTTCACGGCAGGTGACCTCTCTGCTGGGAGCGGACAGCACGGTGTTTGAAATGTCCCACAGCTATCTGAGGACTATACTTCTTTTTTCGCCTGCCTTCGTGCTGAACAACCTGTTCGTGTGCTTCATGCGAAACGACCTTGCGCCAAAGCTGGCAATGGCAGGAGTGCTGGGCGGAAGTCTTGTCAACATCATACTGGACTACGTGTTCATTTTTCGCTTGGATATGGGCATGAGGGGAGCGGCACTTGCCACCTGTCTCTCACCTATAATAAGTATGCTGATAATGAGCATCCACTTCATAACGGGCTGGAACGCCTATAATCTGCGGAAAGTCCGTCCCTCTGCGGAGATAATGAAAAGCATCGCATCACTGGGACTTCACTCCTTTGTGACCGAGGTTTCGGGCGGAATCGTCATAATGGTGTTCAACTTCGTGGTGTACCGCATGATAGGCAATACGGGCATTGCGGCTTACGGTGTCATAGCAAATCTTGCCATAGTTTTCACAGCGCTGTTTACGGGGCTTTCCAGCGGTGTACAGCCGCTTATGTGCCGTGTGCACGGCAGACAGGACGAGGATTCGCTGAAATATCTGCTGAAGCTGTCCGTAGTGTCAGCCCTTGTGATGGCGGTCACGGCATATGCGGTGGTCTATTTCAAGACAGAAGCACTTGTGGACGTATTCAACAGTGAGAAAAGCGAGAAACTGCGGAAAATAGCCGAAAAGGGACTGCGGCTCTACTTCGTGTTCATGCCTTTCATGGGTATCAACTCTATACTATCCGTATATTTCACCTCATTGGAAAGACCGTTCCTGTCGCAGGTAATATCCATACTTCGGGGAACCGCACTGGTCATACCAATGGCATTTATGTTCTATGCGTTCAGATCCATAAGCGGAATATGGCTGACCATCCCTGTTTCGGAGTGTCTGACGGCGATATTTGCTGTAATACTGGCAGTATACGAGTTCAAACCCTACGAGACCTATGTGTATAGTTACAATAGGAAAGATAAGGGCGATCTTGAACAAAAAGTCATTATGTAAGTATAAGGCAACACCGCACAAAGCCCGCCTGACGGCTTTGTACTGAATCTGCTTGCATATTTTCCGTCATCTTGCACAGAAATTCCTTGACATACATCAGTAAGCCTGCGGAATTTCTATACAATCTGACGAAAAATCTGACTGTGCATCTTCAGCACAATCTTTGTGCGGTGTTGCCATAAAAATACGGGCGCTCGGAAAGCGCCCCTACATTTTGTCATTCAGTGTACAATTGTGTAGGGGCGAGTTCCGCTCGCCCACCAATTATTTATAATTATTTCGTCGGTCAAGCCGATGGAGGTGCTTGCTAAACAGCCGTAAAGCTACGCTCTGTTTGCTTTACTACCTGTTAAGAGTCACCCTCATTCATCCTCTGCCGGAGAGGTCTACACCTTTCTGGACTCTGGTATATTGCGGCTTACGCCGCTTTTTTTATTATTTTTTATCTGCCGATTATCCCCGAAATGCCATCTTTTTTGAACTTCTCCTTATAGTAAGCAAGCTCATCCTGAATGATATCGTCAATGACCCTCATGCCGAGCAGCTCAACAGGGGCTTTGTCATCGGTGAGGATATTTCCCTTGCCGCTGTAGGGAACAAGTCCCTCCGCAACAGTCTGCATTAGTTCTTTCAGCGTGTCATCGGTGATATTCTCGGTATTCTCCTTAAGCCTTTCAAGCATATTACTGCTGTCCGAAGCGAAAAGTACACGGTTGGTCGAACCCTTTACGTCGATGGTGTAAACATTGTCAAAAACGGAAGCGATAGTGTCCGAAAGCCACGCATTTATGCCGTCGGCGCTGTCCGACCTCATGTTCATATTCACCACCATCACGCCGTTTTCGCTGAGGTGTTCGCTGACGAGAGTGAAAAACTCCACGGACGACATCTGAAAGGGGATAGTGATATCCTGATAAGCGTCAACCATTATCACATCGTACTTCTTGTCGGAAACGTTCAGGAAAGCCCTGCCGTCGTACTCAGCAACGTCCACATCCTCGGGAAGCTCGAAATATTGATGAGCGAGGTCGGTTATCTTCTCATCGATCTCCACTCCCTCAACAGTCACGTTGCCGAAATAGCTGTCGCACTGTTTTGCAAAGGTTCCCGTACCCATGCCGAGAACGAGGATATCCTGCTGTTTGTCGTGTCCCTCAGCCATAAGCGGTGCAGCCATAGCGTAGTCGTAGTAAAGCCCCGTAAGCTCGCCTGATTTCATGTAAATTGACTGAACACCGAAAAGAACGTTTGTGGAAAGTGCTGTATAATCGGGAGTGTCCTTGACTTGCAGGTAGTTGTACACGGATTCGCCCTCATAGGTAAGGGAACTATCCCAGAAAGCAAAGCCGATAAACGGCGATACTACGCAGAATATGCCGAAACAGCACGACGCTGTGACCGCTTTCATTCCGCCACGCTTTTCAACGGCAAAGTAGATGATGGCGAGTATCAGCAGTATACCTGCGAAAATGAGAAAGGTCACGGCTGTACCCACGGCAGGGATGGACACAAAGGTCGGGACGAAAGTGCCGATAATACTGCCGATGGTGTTGAAAGCGCCTAAAGTTCCGACGGTCTTGCCGCTGTCGTCGAGGCTGTCAACGGTATATTTCACCAGCGAGGGAGTGACCGTACCCAGAAGAAACAGGGGATAGACAAAAACTATCATGCAGGTGAGGAAAGCCGCCCAGACGAGGAAATTGGTGTTGACAGTCAGCACAAGCAGAGCGGAAATGCCTGCGATTATGAATTTTCCTGCGAACGGGATAGCGGCTATCCAGACAGCGGCGATGAGCATACGTGTGTAGAGCTTGTCGGGGGCCGGATTTTTGTCAGCGCTTTTTCCGCCGTAGATATTTCCGAGAGCCATAGCTATCATGATAGTGCCGATGATTATGGTCCAGACTATCTGCGAGGAGCTGAAATAAGGGGCAAGCAGACGGCTCGCACCAAGCTCCACAGCCATGACGGACATACCCGAGAAAAATTCCGTGAGATAGAGATACCATTTATTTTTCAGTATCTTAGGGGCTGGTTTTGTTTGAGGATTTGACAAAAAATATCACCCATTTCATATTAATATGTTAGAATTATAGCATAATTTTATGGCTTTGTAAAGAGTGGGGTTGGTGGATCTGCGGTTAAGATTTGAGCAGTCATTACATTCAATTAAGTATATGCGTAAGGCATGTACGCCGTCCCCTACAAATACCCTACTGCCAAATCAAATAAAAAAAGAGCGTCCCGTTAAACGGAACGCTCAATTTCTTGCCTTAAACATCATCAAGCTCTTTCAACCTTGCCTGAACGCAGGCATCTTGAACAAGCGTAGATATGACAAGGAGTACCCTTGACGATAGCCTTAACACGCTTTACGTTAGGCTTCCATGTTCTGTTTGTACGTCTGTGTGAGTGAGAAACCTTGATTCCAAAGGTTACGCCCTTTCCGCAGATATCACATTTTGCCATTAGGTTGCACCTCCTTAATTTACTGATAAAATGTACTTGTCTAAAAATACAACATGATTATTGTAACACATCTTTCAGGAAAAATCAAGTCTTTTTTGAAAAAAACTCGAAAAAATTTTTTGATATACTGTTTTTTCTTCATTCTACTTGAAATTTGACCGCTGATGTAGTATAATATAATGTGCATATTCATATTCATCTGCTGTAAAATATTTTTATCGGCAGCTCGGAAAAATGAAAGGATACAGAAAATGAGTACAGAAACCATTATAAAATACGCTGCAAGAATACTGACATTTCTCCTTGTAACGCCGCTCCATGAATCCGCCCACGGCTGGATGGCTAAGCAGCTTGGCGATGATACTGCCGAAAGACAGGGACGTATTACCCTTAACCCCTTTGCACACCTTGACCCTCTGGGTACTATACTTATTATATTGACAGGCTTCGGATGGGCAAATCCTGTGCCTGTGAACCCTCTGCTGTTCAAAAAAGTGAAGAAAAACGGCAAGAGAGTTACTCTCCGTGGAGGTATGGCGCTGACCGCTCTTGCAGGTCCTGTGTCAAACCTGATAGCCGCTTTCGTTATCGGACTGGTTTACAATATCCTCCTTTGCACTGAAACAGGTCGGATGTCGATTATTCTGGGAGCAGAATATAACCCCGTCATGTACACCGTTATGCTTCTGTTCAGCTATTTGTTCAGCGTGAACGTCGGTCTTGCGGTGTTCAACCTCATACCCATACCGCCTCTTGACGGATTCCACATCCTCAGCTTCTTCACCAACGACAAGATAGACAGATTTGTGCGTGACAACGGTCAGATCATCGTTAGAGGATTCTTCGCACTCATGCTCATTTCCACATACATCCCACAGCTCACCTATCCTCTGAGATGGCTTCAGGGTCATGTTTCCAACCTGCTCTGGATGGCTGTGTCATGGATACCGACAGTATTCGGTTAAAATATATAATTGAGCGGTGAAAAATGGAAAGCATATCATTCAAGCTGGAAGTCTTTGAGGGACCTCTCGACCTGCTTCTGAACCTTATACAGAAGCATAAGCTAAATATCTGCGATATAGAGATATCCAAGCTGCTGGAGCAGTATCTTCTCTACATTGAGCAGGCGAACGAGCAGAATTTAGAGCTTGCAGGGGAATTCCTCGAAATGGCTGCAAGACTCATATACATTAAGACCGCCTCGCTGCTCCCTCAGCCCGAGGAAGCGGAGAAGATGAAAAAAGAGCTGGAGGGCGCTCTTATGGAGTACTCCCTCTGCAAGCTGGCGGCTGCCGATCTGGCTGAACGCTTCGTTGGCGGAAATATCTTCGTCCGCAAGCCCATGAAGATAAAGGCGGATATGACCTATACTCTGGTGCATGAGCCCGAACGTCTGGTCATGGCTTACGGCTCGGTGAACACCAAGAATATCAAGTCCGAGACAAAGAAAATGCGTATCGAAAACAAGATAAACTCCGTGGTAAAGCGCAGGATAGTGCCTGTTCTGACAAAGGTGGTGCACATTCTCCGTGAGCTTTACTCAACGGGAGAGGTCAGCATGGACAAGCTGTATGAGGGCGTCAGCGACCGCTCGGCACGTGTGGCTACATTTTTAGCGGTGCTGGAGCTGACAAGGTTCGGGCGCATATCTATCAGCGAGGACAACATGATAGTATACCTTAAATCAAGAAAGAACGGAGGGCGAAAGCTGTGGAGATCAAAGAAAAGCTCGGAGCAATAGAAGCGATACTCTTTGCAAGCGGCGAGCCTATCGAGCTTTACCGACTGTCCGAGGCGAGCGGCGTGGAGACAGGAAGCGTCCCCGAGCTTATCGGGCTGCTCAATGAGCGCTATGCCGACAACGGCAGCGGTATATGCATTAAAAAGCTGGACAGCAGCTATCAGATGTGCACCAATGAGAAGTTCGCTCCGCAGATACGTGCCGCCATCGAGACAAAGCGCTCAGCTCCTCTTTCAAATGCGGCTATGGAGGCTCTCACCGTAATTGCCTATAATCAGCCGGTTTCAAAGGGCTTCGTTGAGAACGTCCGTGGCATAGACAGCTCCTCGGTCATAAACAATCTTGTGGAAAAGGGACTTGTGGAGGAAGCAGGCAGACTTGACGTCCCGGGAAAGCCCATAGTTTACAGGACGACCTCTGTTTTTCTGCGCAGCTTCGGTCTTTCCTCGGTGGCAGACCTGCCGCCCCTTTCGGGATACGAAACAGCGGAAAAGCCCGAGGAGGGCGATATCATAGAGGATGAAGAAGAATAGGAGGGAACGGCAGAAATATGGCGATACTGTTGATAATACTGAAAATACTGCTTATCATACTGCTTGTGGTGCTCGGCATAGTGCTGCTGGTCCTGATAATGCCCGTGGGGGCAGAGATAAGCTATATTGACGGAAAATTAACATACAAGGTGCGGCTGTGGCTGCTCAGCGTCATGGATTCCGATGGCGGCGGAGTGGTCGGCTGGCTGAAAAAGCGCAAAAAGAAGCCGAAAAAGCCTAAGAAGCCCAAGCCTGTTAAGGAAAAGAAGCAGAAGAAAAAGAAGAAGTCTGCGGTGGATGACGAGGCTTATCTGGAGGACTTTGACTTTGACAGCGATGACTTTGACGAGCCTTTCAATGAAGCCGTGCCCGAGACAGTCACAGTCGAGACGGTCAGCGAAACGGCAGAGGAGGAAAATCCCGATATACCGCAGGAAACCTCGGCTGCTCCCGTTGAGGACGAACTTGACGAGGAAGACGACGATGAGGAGACCGACGAGGACGAAAAGCGCAGTCTCAGCGACTGGGCTGAGCTGGGAATAGGCGTATGGGAAAGCGCACAGCGCCCGCTGCTGAAAATCTTCAAGGGCTTCCACTTCAAAAATTTGTACATCGACTTTGTCATTGCCGACGAGGATGCATACGACTGCGCCCTGAAATACGGCAAATACAGCGGAATGATCTACAACATCATCGCATTTATGAGTACCCTCTTTACCGTTAGGCTCAAAACCGTCGATGTTGGCTGCGGATTTGGTCTGAAAAAAGGCAAATGGGACATTTCGTGCAGCATTTTCTTCCGTGCAGGTACAGCGGTTATTGCAGGACTATGGTTCCTGATAACATATTTAACACGTACATTCATTCCTGAGAAGATCAGGAGATTCAAAAGAAAAAACAGCGTAAAAGTGAGGTATAAGCTATGAGTAAAGAAAAAACACCTGTGACCGATCTTCTGGGCATTTCCATTGAAAAGATCAAGGAGATGGCTGACGTAAATGCAATAATCGGAGAGCCTATCAAGCTGGCTGACGGCACTACCATCATCCCCGTTTCAAAGGTATCCTACGGCTTTGCTTCGGGCGGTTCAGACCTGCCCTCAAAGTATGACAAGGACCTTTTCGGCGGCGGCGCAGGCGCAGGCGTGTCCATCAAGCCCGAGGGATTCCTCGTTATTTCCCCCGACGGTTCGGCTAAGATGGTAACAATGGAAGGCAAGACCGACCCCATCAGCAGCGCTATCGAGAACGTTCCGAACATCATCGACAAGGTCACAAACATCATGAACAAGCGCAAAAAAGGCAGCGAGACCGTGGATATCCTCGACGAGGACGGTTCGGTACCGCTCAACTAAGCATATTTGCCGATATCTCCGCATAGTCTGTTACAAAACGGACAAACGGAGGTATCAGGATGAAAAAACATTTTATTGCTTTAGTTTTAACATTTACAATTCTCGGCGGACTTGTGCCCTTTAAGGCGTATGCCACAGAAAAGCCCGAAACATCGGCAAAAGCGTCGGTACTCATCTCAGCCGACACAGGGGAGATGATCTGCTCCGAAAATTTCTCGGAAAAGCTCCCTATGGCGAGCACTACGAAGATAATGACAACTCTGCTCTGCCTTGAAAGCGGCGACCTTTACGAGGAGTTCACCGTTGACAGCGACGCCATCCGTGTGGAAGGCTCGTCGATGGGCTTGACAGAGGGCGACACGGTCACGAAGTATGCCCTTTGCGTGGGGATGCTGCTGCCCTCGGGCAACGATGCAGCCAATGCCACGGCTGTGAAGCTGGCTGGCTCGCTGGAGGATTTTGCCGTTATGATGAACGACAAGGCGCAGGAATTAGGGCTTTCCCACACCTATTTCGTCACTCCGTCAGGTCTGGAGGGCGAGGGTCACGGAAGTTCTGCCTACGATATGGCTATGCTTGCCCGTGAAGCCTTGAAATACCCGATATTTCGGGAAATATGCTCCTCGGAGACTATGGCGGTGGAGTTCGGAGCGCCTCCCTTTAAGCGGTGGCTGAAAAATACCAACAAGCTGCTGTCCATGTATGAGGGAGTTTATGGCGTAAAAACGGGCTTTACCGATGAAGCAGGGCGGTGTCTGGTCAGCGCCTGTGAGCGTGACGGTGTCGATCTGATATGCGTCACTCTCAACGACAGGGATGACTGGAACGACCACATGGCAATGTACGACTACGGCTTTGAAATGGCGAAAACTCGGGATATTCCCATCCCCGACGGCTACACCGCAGGACTTGCAGGCTCAGACAAGGATGAGCTGAAGCTGGCGGCAGATGCGGAAAAAGTGACCGTCACCACACTTTCCGAGGACGGAAGCGAGTTCGGATTTGAGCTCATTGCGCCGCCCTTTGTGTATGCACCCGTGAAAAAAGGCGAACAAGCCGCAGAATTACGGCTGACCTACAAAGGCAGGGAAGTGGAGCGGATACCGCTTATGGCGGCTGAGGATGCGGAGTACGCAGAAATTCCCGAAAAATCAAGGAAAAATATCATCACATGGCTCAGGGGGCTGTTCCGCTGAGCGGAATTGGAGATAAAGTGGAAAAGATAAGAATACAGAAAATGATCGCCGACAGCGGTGTCTGCTCAAGGCGAAAGGCTGAGGAGCTTATATCCCGTGGCAGAGTCAAGGTCAACGGTCATCCCGTCAAGCTGGGCGACAAGTGCGGCTATAAGGACCTCATTACCATAGACGGCGAAAGGCTCAATATACCGAAGAAAAAGAGCTTCCGCTATATTATGCTGAACAAGCCGAGAGGTTACGTTACCACCGTTTCCGACGAGCTTGACAGGCGCTGTGTCATGGACCTTCTGGACGACGTCGAGGACAGAGTTTACCCTGTAGGACGCCTTGACAGAAATTCCGAGGGACTGCTCCTGTTCACCAATGATGGCGAATTTGCCAACAGCATAATGCACCCAAGCCGCCATATCTCAAAGACATACCGTGTCACCGTTCGTCCCGATATCAACGACGAACAGCTCGTCCAGCTTTCAGAGGGCGTTGTTATCGATGGGAAGAAAACTCTCCCTGCCACTGTTATCGTCAAGGACAGTGACACCGAGGCAAAGCGTGTGGTACTGCTCATCACCATCAAGGAGGGCAGAAACCGCCAGATTCGTAAGATGTGCGAGGCTGTGGGACTGGAGGTCGCAAGACTTCGCCGTACAAGTATCGGACCTATCAAGCTGGGTATGCTGAAACCTGGTACTTACCGTGACCTTACTGCCGAGGAGCTGAGAGCTATCAGAAATGCCATCGGCAAGGAGAAGTGATATGCTGGAGATACAGGAAAAGTTCAGCACAGAGGGCTATGAGGCTCTTGCGGAAAGGGCAGGGGACGTTCAGCTCCATATTACCGAAGCCCTTGACGGCGGCAGAGTTACGGGGTATATCGCCTATGCCTACGGAAACGACAAGACCACTGTTTACGGCTTTGACGACGGCGGAGACCTGTTGCTGTGCGACGGTCTGGTGCGTTCGGTCATGTTCAAGAGCGTGCTGAAAGGTATCGAGCATATGCTTTTTGAGACTGACAAGGGCTTTGAGAATCTTGTGAAGCTAAGATTTCTCAAAGAGGGCAGTAAAATGTGTTCAGACCTCAGCGGATTCATGGATTCGTGCAAAAGCTGTAAAAATAATAAATAAAAAAGCGGCGAAGCCGCATAGACCGGGGTCAAGGGGGATGTTATCTCCCTTGCGGAGAGGGGTACGGGGAGAGGCAGAGCCTCTCCTAAAAGGCAGTAAATCCAGCAAAGCGCAGATTTACGGCTGTTTAACAAGCACCTCCCTCGGCTTGACCGACGATATAATTACCGTTATTTAATTGCTAAAGTGATAATATCAGCAATAGCTGATACAATAGACTAATAGCCATACAATAAGGAGAGGATAATAATGAAGATCAAAGTTGCAGGAGTAAAGAAGGAAGTTCAGGACGGACTTACCGTTTCTCAGCTCATCATTGACGAAAATGTAGAGACACCCGAATATGTTACAGTTACAGTAAATGACGAATTTCTCGAAAACGATCAGTTCGATTCAACTGTTCTCAACGAGGGCGATAACATCGAATTTCTTTACTTTATGGGAGGCGGTCAGTAATGGCTTTTACCAATGAACAGATAGAGCGTTATTCACGCCATATCATACTCAAAGAGGTCGGCGCCAAGGGACAGAAAAAGCTGCTTAATGCTAAAGTCCTGATAATCGGCGCAGGCGGTCTGGGCGCTCCTGCGGCTATGTATCTTGCGGCGGCAGGTATCGGAACTATCGGCATTGCAGATGCAGACGAGGTTGATCTTTCCAATCTTCAGAGACAGATAATCCACCAGACAAAGGATGTAGGCAAGCCAAAGGTAGATTCTGCAAAGGAAACTATGGAGGCTATGAACCCCGATGTCAAGGTAGTGACCTACCATGAGTTCATAACAAGCGAAAATATCCTCGATATCATCAAGGACTATGATTTTATTATCGACGGTACGGATAATTTCCCTGCAAAGTTCCTCATCAATGACGCTTGTGTTATGGCGAAAAAGCCATTTTCACACGCAGGTATCATCCGCTTTCAGGGTCAGCTCATGACCTATGTTCCCGGTCAGGGTCCATGCTATCGCTGTGTATTCAAGGAACCGCCCCCGAAGGACGCTGTTCCGACCTGCAAGCAGGCAGGAGTTATCGGTGCGATGGGCGGTGTTATAGGCAGCTTGCAGGCTATGGAAGCAGTTAAGTATATACTCGGTGTTGGTGAGCTTCTCACAGGTTGGCTTCTGACCTATGATGCACTGAAAATGCAGTTCAGAAAGGTAAAGCTCCCGAGCGATACCCATAATTGTGATGTGTGCGGAGATAACCCGACTATTACAGAACTTATCGACTACGAACAGGCAGAATGTGACGGTGTTGGTTTATGATAAAACTCAGACAAAGCGACTATGAAAAGATAGTTGCCCATGCAAAAAGCGAAGCTCCCATTGAAGCCTGCGGACTTATCGCAGGTGAGATATCGGGGGGCGACAAGATAATAAAAAAGGTGTACATCCTCACAAATGTTGACCATGCCGAGGAGCATTTCACCCTTGACCCGAAAGAACAGCTCAAAGCTGTAAAGGACATGAGAGCCGAGGGGCTTGTTCCGCTGGGTAACTGGCATTCTCACCCCGTTTCGCCGTCACGTCCCTCCGACGAGGACAAAAGGCTTGCCTTTGACAGCAGTGCCAGCTATATGATACTTTCGCTCATGGACAAAGAGCCTGTGCTCAATTCATTCCATATCGAGGGTGACAAGGCTGAAAAAGAAGAGCTTGTGATAGAGCAGGGATGATGTACGATACATTAATTATCGGAAGCGGACCTGCAGGGCTGTCTGCGGCAGTATACGCAAGCCGTGCAAAGCTGAGCTTTGCGGTAGTGGAAAAGGAATACATGGGCACGGGACAGATCGCCTACACGGAGAGAGTTGACAATTACCTCGGATATTACGGTATAGACGGCTTTTCCCTCGGTGAAAAATTCCGTGAACACGCAGAAGCTCTCGGAACGGAGTTCATTGACAGTGAAGTCAGCGGCTTTCAGAGGGATGACAAGGGATGGAAAGTCCTGCTTGCTGATGGGGATATCCTTGAAGCGAGAACAGTCATATATGCCGCAGGTTCACACCCGAGAATCCTCGGTATCACGGGAGAAAAGGAGTTTTCGGGGAGGGGAGTGTCATACTGTGCGCTCTGTGACGGCGCTTTCTTCGCAGACAAGACCGTTGCTGTCATAGGCGGAGGAGACACCGCCCTTGAAGATGCGCTTTACCTTTCAAAGCAGGCAGAAAAAGTGTACCTCATACACCGCCGAGAGCAGTTCAGAGCGAACAGAGCTTTGCAGGAAAAAGTGAGAGCCTGCGGAAATATCGAGCTTGTGCTTGAAGCTGTCCCCACTGAGATAACAGGCGCTGAAAATGTCACAGGTATAAAAATAAATCAGAACGGCACTGAAATGGTGCTTGAAGCAGACGGAATATTCATTGCTGTGGGAACTGTTCCCAATACCGAAGCAGTAAAAGATACAGTCTCTCTTGACAGCAACGGCTATATCATTGCAGGCGAGGACTGCAAAGCATCTGCGGAGGGCTTCTTTGCAGCAGGCGACGTCCGTACAAAGCAGGTGCGGCAGGTAATAACAGCCGCCGCCGACGGCGCAAATGCTGTATCGGCAGTATCAGAGTATCTTTATTAAAGTCCGTACATTTTATCGGGGGGAAACCTTTCTGAGGAAAGGTTCTCCCCAATAAGAAGTAAGGACTTTCATAAGATCGCCGTTGCTACAACAGAATCCGCTTTTTACAAGGAGTGAGTTAAAATGAATTTCAAGGTTGAAAAGGCTGTGCTTGACAGCGGAGTTAAGATAATATTTGCCGTGGTGAACGGCGTTGACAATCATAACAATTCCGACGAGTGGCAGCAGTACAGGACAAAGCGCATACAAGAGCTTTACGAGCAGTACAGGGAACTGGACGTTCATGCAGACCCTATACTGGAGGGCTTCAATATACTCCACGACAACACAGGAGTGAAAAGGCGCAAGAACATCCCTGCCAGTGAAAATCTTATAAAGCTGCTTGTAAAAAGGGGAGAGGTCTTTTATATAAATCAGGCTGTGGATATCTACAACCTTATTTCCCTTGAAAGCAAGCTGGCACTGGGAGCGCATAATATCGACAAGACCGAGGGAGATGTTACGCTGAGATTTACCGACGGTACCGAGAAATACATCCCTATCGGGCAGACAGAGCCAACTCCTGTTGCTGCTCATGAATACTGCTACTGTGACGATTCCAACGAGGTGCTGTGCCGTCTGGAGATAAGACAGGTGAACAAGACCGCCGTTGACGAAAATGCCGAGAATGTATTTTACATCGTTCAGGGCAATGAAGCGACACCCGATGAGCTGCTTACAGAAACAGCGCAGAGGATAATCGACCTTACTTCAAAATACTGCGGAGGCAGCGGATATATCGTTGTTCCCGAGGTCATATAAGCATAAAGAAGGCAATTGTATGCCTTCTTGTTTTTATATACTCGGCGCTACAGCAAAATATCCATAAATGCTTGTATAAATTCCAAATAACTGCGTCAAACTTTCTCACCATACGAAAGTATGCTTTCAAAAGTTTTCCTTGTTCTTTTAAATTTCTACGGCGCATTTTCTGTATATTTTGCTATAGCGCCGAGTATAAGAAAATGCTGTACAATAAGCATGGAGGTAAAATACATGACATTACAGCAATTGAGATACATCATAATGATAGCCGAAACAGGCTCTATAACTATGGCGGCGGAACGGCTTTTCATTGCTCAGCCGAGCCTTTCAAAATCTGTTTCGGAGCTTGAAAAGGAAATGGGGATAACCATTTTCAACCGCAGCAACCGTGGAGTTTATCTTTCCGAGGAGGGGACTAAGTTTTTATCCTATGCAAGGCAGATAGTCGAACAGGCGGAGCTTCTGGAAAGCGAATACAAGTCCGCACCGCCGCCAAACCGTGCCTTTGCGGTGTCCTCTCAGCACTATGCTTTTGTAGTCAACGCATTTGTTGAGCTTGTGCGTGAATATGGAAAAGACAAGTATGAATTTACCCTGCGTGAGCTTAAAACCGCTGAGATAATCGAGGATATCAGGACACACCGAAGTGATATCGGCGTTCTCTATCTGAGCCGCTTCAACCGTGAGGTCATACAGCATATACTGCACGGGGAGGACATTAAGTTTGAGACGCTTTTTACAGCAAAGCCTCATGTATTCGTAAGCCGTCACAATCCGCTGGTAGGAAGAAAGTCGGTCACTCTTGACGACCTTAAAGATTTCCCGAGATTGACATACGATCAGGGGGTAAAAAATTCCTTTTACTTTGCGGAGGAGCTTCATATAACTGCAAACAGCCCGAAAAATATCATAGTGTCCGACAGGGCAACTCTTTTCAATCTTCTGATAGGTCTTGACGGCTACACTATTTCCTCGGGGATACTGAGCACCGACCTGAACGGCAGCGACATCGTATCGATCCCCCTTGAAAGTGATGAATCAATGGAGATCGGCTATATCATAACCACAGACCGCCCTATGAACAAGCTGACAAAGCGCTATTTAGAGCATCTTGAGCGCTATATATCCAATTATTCTCTGACATAGCTTTTAGCTATGCTATTGCATTTCTTTTTGATATTAACACATTTCTGTCAACTGTGATATAATATATCCATACCACAAATATACACAATACATATCGGAGGAATATGCAATGAATACATCTATCATAGGCTACCCAAGAATAGGCGATCTTCGTGAACTTAAATTTGCAAGCGAGAAATATTTCAGAGGTGAAATAACTGCTGATGAGCTGGAAAAGACAGCAAAGCAGATACGCTTGTACAATTTAGAGCTGCAAAAGAACAGCGGTCTGGACTATATCCCGTCAGGCGATTTTTCATTTTATGACGGTGTGCTCGATACAGCTTTTCTGCTCAATGCCGTTCCCAAAAGATATACCGATTTAGGACTTTCAAAGCTCGATACCTACTTTGCGGCAGCAAGAGGCTATCAGGGAGAGAAAGGCGATGTTAAGGCGCTTGCCATGAAAAAATGGTACAATACCAATTATCATTACATGGTACCTGAGATAGATGACGAAACAGAGATACACCTTGCAGGCTCTGCGCCCTTTGAGCTTTTCACTGAGGCTCTCGATAACGGCGTAAAGACAAAGCCTGTTATCATCGGTGCATACACATTTCTGAAGCTGGCAAGATACAAAGGTACAAAAACAGCCGCTGACTTTGTTGAAGATACAGCCACAGCATACTCGGCAATTCTGGAAAAGCTCGGGGAGCTCGGTGCTGAATGGGTGCAGTTCGATGAGCCGTCACTGGTCAAGGATATGACAGCGGAGGATATCGGGCTTTTCACCTCACTTTATGAAAAGATACTGCTGCACAAGGGGAATGTCAGGGTTCTTGCACAGACATATTTCGGGGACGTTCGTGACTGCTATGAACAGCTTTGCGGACTTGACTTCGATGGAATCGGACTTGACTTTGTAGAGGGCAAAAAGTCACTTGAGATTATCAGGGAGCACGGTTTCCCGAAAGGGAAAACACTGTTTGCAGGCATTGTAAACGGAAAAAATATCTGGCGCAACAATTATGATTCATCGGTGAAAATACTGGATGAGCTGGAAAAATATGCTTCTGATATAGTGCTGAACACATCCTGCTCACTTCTGCACGTGCCCTGCACTCTTGCAAATGAGACAAAGCTGGCAGAAAGCTATAAAAAGCATTTTGCATATGCGGCAGAAAAGCTGACGGAGCTTGCAGAGCTAAAGGTCATACTCAGCTCCGATGCACCTGCCGAAACTGAGGAATACCGCAGAAATCAGGCACTCCACAGCGAGCCGAGAAGCGGAGAGAACAAGGCAGTAAGAGAAAAAGCAGCCGCACTTACCGACAGCGATTTTGTAAGACTTCCTGCATTTGAGGAACGTGAGCGCATACAGAAAAAGCGCTTTGACCTGCCGCTGTTCCCGACTACGACTATCGGTTCTTTCCCTCAGACCGCAGATGTAAAGGCTAAGAGAAAGGCTTTCAGAAACGGCGAGATATCAGTCAGCGATTATGAAGCGTTCATTGAAAAGAAAATATCCGAGTGCATCTCTTTGCAGGAGGAAATAGGGCTTGATGTGCTTGTTCACGGAGAATTTGAGCGCAATGACATGGTCGAATATTTCGGTGAATGCCTTGACGGGTATATTTTCACAGAAAAAGCGTGGGTGCAGTCCTACGGCACACGCTGTGTGAAGCCTCCTGTTGTATGGGGAGATATTTCCCGTGCAAAGCCCATAACAGTCAGATGGTCGAAATATGCTCAGAGCCTTACAGATAAGCCCGTCAAGGGAATGCTTACAGGACCCGTGACCATACTCAACTGGTCGTTCCCACGTGAGGATATATCACTGAAAGAAAGCGCATTGCAGATAGCCCTTGCAATACGTGAGGAGGTGCTCGATCTGGAGGCAAGCGGTATCAGTATCATTCAGGTGGACGAAGCCGCACTCCGTGAAAAGCTGCCCCTTCGCAGATCAGACTGGCATGAGGATTATCTCGACTGGGCTATACCTGCCTTCCGATATGTACACAGCGGCGTAAAGCCCGAAACACTGGTGCATACACATATGTGCTACAGTGAATTTGCCGATATTATCAAGGACATCGACAATATGGACGCAGATGTTATAACCTTTGAGGCTTCACGTTCAGACTTGACAATACTTGACGTACTGAAGGAAAACAACTTCCGCACAGAGGTGGGACCCGGTATATATGATATCCATTCTCCGAGAATTCCGTCAAAGGATGAACTCAAAGACGTTATAAACAGAATGAAAGAGCGTATCCCTGCGGAAAAGCTGTGGGTGAATCCCGACTGCGGACTTAAAACAAGAGGAAATGCAGAAACCGTTCCAAGTCTGAAAAATCTTGTGAACGCTGCACGAGAGGTCAGAAATGAAAACTGCTGATTTATTTGAACAGAAAACCGTATTTTCACTGGAAGTGTTCCCACCGAAGCCCGATGCGGATGAGTCGGTGATATATGATACACTGGAACAGCTTGCAGATATCAGTCCCGATTTTATAAGCGTGACCTACGGCGCAGGGGGCGGAAAAAACGGCTGTAAAACTATACAGATAGCCTCGGACATACAAAACAGGTATGGGGTAGAGAGCGTTGCTCATCTGCCCTGTATAGGTCTTACAAAGGCTCAGGCGCATGAGATACTTGAAAATATCCGTGAAAGCGGTATAGAAAATGTTCTTGCACTGAGGGGCGACCGCACCGGCGATACCGAAGCAGTAGGAGATTTCCGCCACGCAAGCGACCTGATACGCTTCATAAAAGAGAACTATGACATAAACATAATAGCCGCCTGCTATCCCGAAGTCCACCCCGAAAGCACCTCTGCTGTGGACGACCTGAAATGGCTCAGACATAAAGTAGAATGTGGTGCAGACCATCTTATATCACAGCTTTTCCTTGATAACCGCTATTTCTATGATTTTTACGAAAAAGCACGTATCGCAGGGATAGAAGTTCCCATTGAAGCAGGTATAATGCCTGTGACAAATAAGCGTCAGATAGAGCGTATGGTGAAGCTGTGCGGTGTGGAGCTGCCGAAAAAGTTTGTGCGTGTGCTTGAAAAGTATGAGCATAATGAAACAGCTCTCCGTGATGCAGGGATCGCCTACGCTATAGACCAGATAGCCGACCTTATTGCAGAGGGTGTTGACGGTATACATCTTTACACCATGAATAATTCATACATTGCACATCATATTTTCGAGGCGGTTGAGAGCCTTATCAGTGCGCCTTTGCTTACTGCTAAATAAATTTCACGAAAAGGAACTCAGTTCCAAAAGCAAAAAAATTCCGCTTTATGACTTTTTTGAAAAAAGAACTCAGTTCCAATTCAAAAAAATATCTGCAATACGAAGAAAAAGCACCTGTTAACATACACAGGTGCTTTATTTATACTGTTTTTTTGTTCTGCCGATAGGTGCTTCACGCATGGCTTTTGCTATCTGAGCATCTGATACATGAGTATATATCTGCGTAGTTCCGAGGCTTTCATGGCCTAATATCTGCTGAAGTGCACGGATATCGACACCTCTGCGGTACATTACTGTAGCGGCGGTATGCCTGAGCTTGTGAGGGCTCAGCTCACGTCCGCCGAAGCCTGCCTCAGCCATTCTTTTGCTGACGATCTGCTCAATGCGTCGGGCGGATATACGTTTTCCTGTTCGGGCTAAAAAAACAGCGTTATGGTCATAGCTTTTACCCTCAAAGAGCATTTTCTTTGCCTCGGTGTATTCCTCCAATGCTTCAAGGCAGGCTTCATTGAATACTATCCTGCGCTCCTTGCTGCCCTTGCCCCGTATCGTTACATTTCCCTGATTATCGATATCATTGTAATTCAAGCCCACAAGCTCATTTAAGCGTATGCCCGAATTAATAAAGAGTACCAGTATGCAGTAATCCCGTTCCTTATCGGGAGCTTTTACGGAATCAAGCAGATACACACATTCCTCCTCAAGCATGAACTTCGGAAGGACCTTCCCCAGCTTTGGAGTGACCAGCTTTTCGGTTGGGTCTTTGCCGATCACCTCAATATTCAGATGAGCAAATCTGAAAAAACTGCGTAGGGAAACTACTCTGCGTTTACGTGTGGCGGCATTGTTGTTCCTTACAGCTTTCAGATAATAGAAATACCGTTCAATATCTTCATATGTAATGCCTTGCAGGAATTTTGCGTCGATATCGGTTATATAGATATCCTCAACAGGAACACTTCTGACGGACTTTTCCTTTATGAATTTCATGTATCTGAAAAAAAGCAGGAGATCACGATAATAGTTGTAAACCGTTCGGGCAGAGGCATTTTTTATGGTTTCTTCGTGAAAAATAAATTCTCTGAGTTCTTTAAAGCACAGGTCTATGTCAATGTTTATTTCCATAAAGGTTCACCTCCGCAGGATATTATAAAAAACGGCGTAGCCGAGGAAAGTAACCTCTGCTGTCATCGGCTTGACCGTTAGCTGAATTTTCACGTCCGTGAGACTTACGCTGCGCTTGTCTCACTACTGCTTAGGGAGGCTCAGCCTCCCTCGTTCACCCTCCGCCAAAGGGTTGTGAACCCTCTGGACTCCCTCTATTAGGCGGCTTCGCCGCTTTTTATAAATTATTATACTCTATACCAATCATAATTGCAAGAGCACAACCATTTTCACCCGTAATTCTCTTTCAGCCTTTTCAGAAAAAGCTCCGCAATAGGCGAAAAAACCTGATATTTTTTCCAGATGATATACATATTAGTTTCCAGCGTGGGCTTTATGGGACGGAAACAAAGTCCGCTATCCTCGCTTGTATCAATGAGGTGCTCAAAGGAAAGCATATAGCCCAGCCCCTCTTTTACCAGAACAGAGCCGTTATAGGCGAGGTTGACCGTTCCCGCAAAGTTCAGCTTGTCCATATTATCGCCGCACCAGCGGGGAAAGTCCGCACGGATAGACTGCTCCGAGCAGAAAAGCGGAAGTCCGTAAAGGTCGTCGAGCGTAACATATTCTTTATCTGCAAGGGGACTGTCACGGAGCATAACAAGTCCCCATTTATCGCTTTCGGGGATGGAGAGATAGTTATACTTGGACAGGTTCTGCTTCTCGCACACTTTACGAACACTATAAAACACCTATTTTACGGCATTTTCAAATGCCAAATTTGATTTCAATATCCTCGCTGCGGTGTGAGATGTAAACAACCTCGATCGTCTCAGCGGCAACATCGTGTTTCTCCTGCACTGTCAGGCTATCCCACATTGCAAGTGGTTCGACCAACGGCTTTGTGTCGATAGCCTTACGCTTACGAGCCTTTGTCTGCAATTTGCGTTCAAGCTCCGATTTGCGTGAGT
>JAFVBU010000151.1 GCA_017479805.1 Ruminococcus sp. | reverse complement strand
TATTTGGACGGCGATAAGCCCGACAGTGGTATCTACGACTTTGCAATTCAGAACAATATCAACATGAACTGTTTCCAGTATCTTCCTATGGGTGACGGTGTTCCGCTAACAGGAACGACCACTGTCCCCGGTCAGACTGTAACTCAGACTACTGCAACAACGGCTGAGAAAATGGATATTACAATACCTGACGGACAGATCATCGTGAGAGTAGGCGAAGTCAAGGATTTTGAGTACATTCTCAGCGGTACTGAGAATATCACCTGCTACGAACAAGGAAAAACAAATGCAAAAGTCAAGATGGTTACTCAGGACGGCAAAAACTATTTCAGAGTCGATGCTTCAAATGCATACTCCGATATGGATTACATTGAAGTTATACTGGGTACATCCCCAAATACTACTGTAAAATACATATATTTCGACGTTCTCCCCCCGGAGTTTTTCCACTGCACAAGCTGTGACAGAGATGTTCCGTGGGAAGAAAGGGTTTCAGGACCGTTAGGCATTGAAGTTTGCAGAGAGTGCTACGAAACTAAGCACATCTATCTCGGAACAACAACTGCTCCCGATATTACACCTGTCACTACAACTACCACAGCAACAGGCAAAAACGGCGAAATTCTTGACGAAAACGGCAATGTGCTCATAGTTAACGGTACATCTGCGGTAATGTCTCAGCCTATCAGTACTACTGCCCCTAATCCCGTAACAACAACTACCACAACTACAGAGCCGATAGAGGGCGACGCAAACTGCGACGGTCAGCTCAATATGGCAGATGCAGTAATGATAATGCAGTACATTGCCACCCCCGACAAATACGGCTTAAACGGCACATCTGAGCGCCACATCACCGATCAGGGCATGAAAAATGCAGATATTACGGGCGATAACGACGGTGTGACCAATGCCGACGCTCTGGCAATTCAGAAAAAACTGCTGAATCTTTAATAATGACATTTACTTCTCCATACTCCAATACGGCGGAAGCTCCCGAAATTTCGGGAGCTTTTGCTTTTTTCGGAAAGGGTCTTCTCAAAAACGGTCAATAATGTTATAATATCATTGACCGATACGGTCAGGAAGGATGTGACAGCATTGAACGAACGTTTTTTTCAGCTCCCCGAGAAAAAGCAAAGCGCTGTTATCAACGCAGGCTTCCGTATATTTTCGCAGTACAGCTACAGAAAAAGCCCCGTCAGCGAGATAGCCGCAGAAGCAGGCATAAGCAAGTCCCTGCTGTTCTACTATTTCAGAAACAAAAAGGAGCTGTACCTGTTTCTCTGCAAGTACAGCGTTGAGGTCACACAGCAGGAGCTTCTAAGGCAAAAATGCTACGATAACAGCGACTTTTTCGATGTTTTCCTCAGCGGACTGAGGGTCAAGGTACAGCTAATGAAGCGCTATCCCGAGCTTGCAATGTTCCAGCTCAAAGCCTTTTACGAAAAGGACAGCGAGCTTCGTCCCGAGATAAACAAGCTCATCGGTGAATATTCGGGCTTCGATAATCAGGCGGAAATGCTCAGGCTGGACAAGGATAATTTTAAAGAAGGACTTGACCTTGAAATGATGTATTGGGATATGTACTACGCTTCCGAGGGCTATTTGTTGGAAAAGCTCCAGAGCAATGACATAGACCCCGACCAAATGGAAAAGGACTTCACCCGAATGATAGGCTTCTGGCGCAGTCTCTACTCAAAGGAAAAGAGGTAACATTATGTACAATGCGGAAAACAAAACTGTCAGGCTTTCCTCGGGAGCTGAGGTCTATTATGCTAAATTCGGAAAAGGCAAGAGGGTACTTGTTATGATACCTGGGCTGAATATCGCCGATATGAACGGTACTGCCCTGAATCTTGCTTATTTCTACAGGAAATTCACAAAGGAATTCACTGTCTATGTCTTTGACCGCCGAAGCGGACGGGACGAGGGGGCGACCATACAGTCGATGGCGGACGACCTTGCAGAAGCAATGGCAAAGGTCAACATAACTGATGCATATGTTTTAGGCGTGTCGCAGGGCGGAATGATAGCGCAGTATCTTGCGGCAGACCATCCCGAAATGGTAAAAAAGCTGATACTTGGAGTAACAGCGCCAAAGCCTTATCCTGCCACTTTTGAATCCCTTAGCGAATGGATAGGCTTTGCAGAAAAAGGCGACCTGAAAGGGGTACTGACCAAAAGCTATGACATGATGTATACGGAAGCGCAGATGAAAAAATACAAGCTGTTGATACCCGTGATGATGAAGTTCACGAGGTTTATGAGCACCGAGCGCTTTATCGACCATGCAAAAGCGATATATACTATGGATATCGGTGAGCGGCTGAACAAAATAAAATGCCCTGTCCTTGTGATAGGCGCAGAGCATGACAGGATAACCACCGCTGAGGGCGCAAGAGAGCTGGCAGAAAGGCTTGGCTGTGAATGTTTCATGTTTCAGAATGAGGGGCACGCCGCTTATCTTTCAGATGAGTTCAACAGGATGGTCTATGAATTCTTTTCAGCATAGCAAAGCGCAGTCAGCCTGAGTATATCAGTTCTGACTGCGCTTTTTTTCGATAACACCGCTTTCGGTGAATTCAAGTATCTTATCGCATATATCCAGAGCCGCAGGACGGTGCGTTACTATCACAACTGTCTTATCGGTCATCTCCCTGAGATTATTGAGCACACGGCGCTCGGTTTTCTCGTCAAGAGCAGAGGTTGACTCATCAAGGAGAAGTATCGGGCTTTCCGAGAATATGGCTCTCGCAATGGCAATTCTCTGCATCTGTCCCTCCGAAAGACCCGTGCCACGCTCGCCGAGAAGCGTATCCACTCCATCGTCAAGCTCGTTTACAAATTCATCCGCACAGGCTATCTTCAATGCGTTCTGTATGCGTTCCTCGTTCTTCATATCCGCCTTATCCGCAAAGCATATGACCTCACGGACAGTGCCGCTCATAAGCTGATTTCCCTGCGGCACATAGGCAAAAAGCCGATGAAACTTAGCCGAAAGCTCCTGCCTGCCGCCTGTCTTATCGGTTATGAAGCGCCTGCCCTCGTCGAGCTTGTATATACACATGAGCAGCTTCAGCACAGTTGACTTTCCGCAGCCGCTGTGTCCCGTAAATGCGGCATACTCCCCTTTTCTTATCTCAAGGGAAATGTTATTGAGCACCGTCGGCATATCGTCCTTGCTCAGCGCATGAACGCTTTCACCCGATGGATAATAGGCAAAGCCTGCATTTTCAAGTCCGATGGCAGCAAGCTCATTTCGGTAGTATTCAAGGGTCTCCCCGATATCCATAGGCTGAACATCTGAATCATCCTCGAACTGCTCTATCTCCATAAGGCGCTCGGCACTGGCTGTCATGGCATAAAACTTAGGCAGATAGGCTGTGATATTGGCAAAGGGCGACTGTATCTGCGATATGAGCTGAGTTATGGCAGTAAGAGTACCGTAGCTTATAGTGCCCGACAGTATGCCGTATCCGCAGTATATGACACCGCCCACGTACATTCCCTGCATACCCGTCTGAAAGCCGATATTGCAGAGATTCGAGAACCTCATACGCTTCATTCTTGCTTTTTTGTGCGCCGACATCTTCTCTGCCGCTTCCTCTGCCGCCTGTTTTTCTGCCGCAAAGGAGCGTATCATCATCAGGCTTCCGAGGCGCTCCTGTAGGAATACCCTGAGCCGTCCGTCCGTTTCCTGAATATTCTTATGCAAGCGCTTCAATACCTTTCTGAAACCGTATGTTGCAAAAAAAAGCACGATGCCAACGGGTATCATGATAACAGCAAATCGCTTGTCGAGGACTATCATCATTATAATGGCGCTTACCATCTTAACGACCATACCTGCCAGTCCCGGGAGTATCTCCACGCTGTTCTGAGAGACCACCACCGCATCATTGGTAAGGCGGTTGAGCCATTCTCCCGAGTGGACAGCGCTTACAGTGCCGAAGTCCTTGTGCAGGATATTTTCGAGCAGACGCTGCTTGAAAAGGTTTTCAAGGCTTGAACGTGAAAGCTCCTCCAGCCAGCGGATAAGTGCCCTCATGCCGACCTGTGCGAGCACAAGAAGTATAATAAAAAGCACATAGAGCACAAAGCTGCTGCGGTTCTTATCAACAGCGCTGTCAACGATATTCCTGAGAAGCAGAGCATAAAGCACACCGCTTGCACCGTTGAGCGCCTGAACTATCATAAGCCAGAATATATCCCATTTCTTTTTTCCCGTAACAGAAAAAAGCCATTTTACTGCATTGTTCTTCATCGCCTTACCAACCTTTTCAGCTTGGCTTTTGTACGCATGAACATCACTCTGACAGGGGCAAAACCCACCATGATATGGCTGTAAATGCGGTAGCCCATTTCGTTAACGGTATGCTTTCTGCCGTTGTGGACAAACTCAGTCATAACACCGATAATATCGCTGTCCTTGATACCGTATTCCCTGTTGACGCAGTTGTCGCCGAGAATGACATAATCATTGTCCCTGACCCTGATTATGCGGTGGAGAACATAGCTTGAAGGCGGACGGCGGTACAGCACAACGTCATATTTTTTACAGCGCTCTTTCCCTTTCTTCCTGACAGTGAAAAGGTCTCTCCCCTGTTTCAGCAAGGGCATCATGCTGACACCTACGTTGCTGTAGGTCATTGTGCCGTTTTTTTCGAGAAATTCCTCATAGGTCGTCTTAATCATCAATAGCTCCGATACCTTTGAGCTGTTTTACGATCTTGCGAACATCATGTCTTGCGACCTCTTCGGCAACATCCCACTTTTTCAGCATTTTCGCAACTATCTCATCCTCGGTAGTTTCATTTTCAAGGCATTCGATAATAAAGCCTGCTGTGGGGTTGCTGCGGACAAGTCCCGAAAAATTAACTGCACCTGTTGAGACTAAGAGCTTGCTTTCACCGTCGTCGTGTGCGAGAAATCCATTGTTGAGCTTCATGTTAGATCATCCTTTCATTCCGTTATATGCGGTCTCTGCCGCTGAAATATCCATATTGCAGCCAAGCCTGTAAAGTCCGACCTTTTCCGCCATCCTGTCAATAAGAGCAAGGGTTTTCCTCATTTTCTCCCCATCCGCAGGACGATAGACCTGCTGTAGGAGCAGAGAATAAGCCTGAGTCTTTGTTATGTGCTCAATGCGATTCTGCTCGGAGCGTTCAAGTATACACACCGCCTTTAGCGGAACGGAAATATTGTTTCCCAGCCTATGCTTGCCGTTATATGGAGTTCCGTATACAATTATATCATCTTCGCCAACAAAAATCAACGGTTTATCATCATTTACCATTACAGCCCTGTCTCCGAAGTATTCTCTCCAGAGCCTTGTGTGGGTGGACTTGCCCGTGCCTGATTTAGCAGTAAAAAGGTATGCCTGACCGTCTACGGCAACGACAGAACCGTGGAAAACGAATGTATCATATTCTATCATTTTCTCGGCAATTTTGCGGTAAACAGCGGTCTCCTCCAGTACACCGTCAGGATAATCGGGAGCTTTCAGCCCCTCATAGGCATATTCCTGCTCAGTTTTCAGCCTTTCAAATTCAATGTCCTTTTCTGTGATCTCAACGGTAAAATCGGCTTCTTCGTCGGTCAAATAGTCACTGCAATAGCCGTGAACGTCCTCATACAGCGAATTTATCCCGATGACCTTTCCTGCGATCTTATAATTCTTTTTATACATTTTTCCTCACTGCAAAACAATATGACCGCACCCTTTGGGGATGCGGTGCGGATCTTCATTTTATATATATATATTATATCATTTGAATTTGTAATTGTCAATGCGTGTTTTCGTCATGGGATATGAACTTATTAGTATACTGTGGAACGCCGAGGGCGCCGTCCCCTACAAAAGCTGATGTACTCATCTACAGAAATAATATACTC
>JAFVBU010000150.1 GCA_017479805.1 Ruminococcus sp. | reverse complement strand
TTCTGATCTCTGCTTTCTGAGCACTGAGCACTGTTCACTGCTTTCTCTTGCCGACTTTGCGCTCATACTTCTCACGCTTGGGGTCGGTGAGATGGGATTCGTCCTCTTTCATGGAATGCCATACGCTGAGCGCAAGGGTAAGGACTACTATCCCTATTCCACATATGATATGCACTTTAACGGGTGCAGCTATCCAGAGACCCATGACCAGCTCGCCCAGTATCCAGATAACGCCCATGAGTATGGTCAGACCTATTATAAATGTGACATCCTTTTTGCTCATATATCCAGTGCCTTTTCTGCAAGGGCTATCTGCTTCTTCACAGCCTCCGGTGAAGGTCCGCCCTCGGATTTTCTCTCTCTTACGCAGGTATCAAGGCTGATAGCCTCATATACATCCTCGGTAAAGAGGTCTGTCATTGCCTGATAGTCTGCAATGGGGAGAGTTTCAAGTGTAAGGCCTTTCTCTATACACTGTGCAACGAGAGTGCCTGTTATCTTGTATGCATCACGGAAAGGCATACCCTTCTTTACAAGGTAGTCAGCGCAGTCCGTAGCGTTGATGAACCCTCTTGCTGCGGCGTTTCTCATGTTATCCTTGAGTACACGCATAGTAGCCAGCATGGGAGTGAATGTCTTAACGCAGAGCTTGACGTTGTCAACAGCGTCGAAGATAGCTTCCTTGTCCTCCTGCATATCCTTGTTGTATGCAAGGGGGATGCCCTTCATCATAGTGAGGAGAGTAACGAGGTCGCCGTTGACTCTGCCTGTCTTGCCTCGGATAAGCTCTGTAACATCGGGATTCTTCTTCTGCGGCATGATGGATGAGCCTGTAGCAAAGGCATCGTCCAGCTCAACGAATTTGAATTCCCATGAGCACCACATGATTATTTCCTCGGAAAATCTTGACAGATGTGTCATAAGGAGAGAAAGTGCACAGCAAAGCTCAACGCAGTAGTCTCTGTCGGAAACACCGTCAAGGCTGTTGGGCATTGGTGCGGTGAAGCCTAAGAGGTCGGAGGTCTGCTGACGGTTTGTCTTGTAGGTAGTACCTGCAAGAGCGCCGCTTCCGAGAGGGCAGTAATTCATTCTCTTGCCTGCGTCCTGAAGTCTCTCCATATCACGGAGAAGCATCCACACATAAGCCATAAGGTGATGTGCAAGAGTGATGGGCTGTGCTCTCTGGAGGTGGGTGTAGCCCGGCATTATAGTCTCGGTGTGCTCCTTAGCCATTTTCACGAGAGTAACTGCAAGCTCCTTGACAAGTGCATATATCTCAGCTATCTCATCACGGAGGTAAAGTCTCAGGTCAACAGCCACCTGATCGTTTCTTGAACGTGAGGTGTGAAGTCTCTTTCCGACGTCACCGAGGCGCTTTGTCAGCTCAGCCTCAACGAACATATGGATATCCTCGGCATTGGGGTCAAGCTCCAGCTTGCCCGAATCTATATCAGCGAGGATACCTTTCAGTCCCTCGATTATTTCAAGGCTGTCCTCTTTGGTGATAATGCCGCAGTCTCCCAGCATAGTAGCGTGGGCGATACTGCCCTGTATATCGTGGCGGTACATACGTCCGTCAAAGGCAATGGAAGAATTGAAAGCGTTAACGCCCTCGTCAACCTGCTTGGAAAATCTTCCTGCCCACATCATATCTGCCATGTTATTTCTCCTTTAAACCAATTCATAATGCATAATTCATAATTCATAATTATATTTAAATCTGTCGCCGATAGGCGACACCACTAATTCCGAATTCCGCATTCCGCATTAAACTCAATACTGTTTTTTATCCTTTATTTTTTGATACTCCTCAAAGACTTTCAGACACTCCTCACGGTCAAGCTCCTCTGAGATGTTATTTTCACTCTCATAGAATACCTTGTCTCTGAAACCGATGCTGTCCGTGTCCTCGACGGTACAGCCGTAGTAGACCCTGCCTATATTCGCCCAGAGTATCGCTCCACGGCACATGGGACAAGGTGCGGCGGTGGTATACAGCTCACAGCCGCTCAGGTCGTAGGTGCCGAGGTTCTTGCAGGCATTGCGTATCGCCATTACCTCACCGTGGCAAGTGGGGTCTTTCTGCCTGACTACCTCGTTGTGTCCCTGTCCGATGACCTTACCGTCCCTGACGATAACGCACCCGAAAGGTCCGCCGTGACCTGCATTTATGCCTGTTCTCGCCTCATCAACGGCTATTTTCATGAATTTATCCATATTATTTTACGTATTTATTCCTATAAACAAGGTCGGGTCTTGTGGTGAAGCCTATATGCTCCCAGAAGCCGTTGCCGAGGTCGTTGTCCCCGAAAACAACGAGAGCCGTTTTCTGTATGCCCTCCTTTTCGAGAGCCTCCATAGCCCTTGTGACCATATCCTCGCCTATGCCTTTATTCCTGTATTCGGGAAGAACAACAACATGGTGAAGGAAGCCTCTGCGGCCGTCGTGACCTGCAAGTATAGTGCCGATTATCCTGTCTCCATCCACAGCAACAAAGCTGGTGGTGGGGTTGCGTCTGAGGTATCTTGTGAAGCCCTCCTCGCAGTCGTCAACAGGGTTAGTGCCGTCGTGGTCTTTCCATACCGCCTCAACGCCTTTCCAGTCGTTGATGGTCATGAGCCTTATTTTTACCATAGTTATCCTCCCTCTTTTCAATTCTTAATGCGTAATTTACGAATTATTACTTAAACAATACAAATGCCGAACAAAGTCCCGAAAAGATATTTGCGGCTGTATGTATGCACCAGCTCGGTATGATAGAGCCGCCTGCTTTCTTTTCGTTTATGTATCCCATGAACCAGCCTATGCCGCCCGTGAATAATACTATCAGCACTGCTTTCAGTGCACCCACCGATGAAAAGAACATTACTCCGTGCATTAAACCGAAAAGCACGCTCTGGGTGATGTTTCCTGCGGTGTCTCCGAAACGTGCCGCACCCCTTTTCAGCAGAAATCCCCTGAAAACTATTTCCTCGGGAAGTCCCGTATTCAGCGCTGCGTATATCAGTATCGCAGGAAGTGCAGCAAGACCTTTTCCGGCAAAGTCAGATGTTGCTGTTTCCACTCCCCTGACTGCATACTGCATCAGAAGTGAAACAAGCATGAAAGCCGCAGCGACGCAGACTGTCCATGAAGCCGTCTGTTTGCCGCCCTCGGGCTTTTTCAGTCCTATCCATTTAAAATATCCTGTGTCTTTTCTTGCTGTCACAAGCCACCATATAAAAGGAATGGCTGATAATATGATTATTTCGATAATGCTGTTGATAATGGTTTGTATAAGTAGTGACATAGAACCTCTTTTCAATTCATAATTCATAATGCATAATTCATAATTATTGATATGGTACAGCTTCCAATCATGCATTATGAATTATGCATTAAACTAAATCATAACAGGCAGGAGAAGGCTCCCCTGCCTGCCATATTGATCTGCGTCACGGCAGGTACTCCATGAATATCAGCGGTATTACGAAAAGGGCTGCTGCTATCCATATTATTCCTGCGCCTACGAAGCACGACATTACAGCGCTCCGGTCATAGACCTTGTTCTGGAGCCTGCTGAGCCGCACCTTATATTCATTTTCCAGCTTCAGCTTCTTTGATACGCCTCCTATGGCGCACTGGTATTCCTGTCCGCCGATGGTGTAGTAAGCGAATCTTATCTTCTTGCCCTCCGGCATCTCCACACGGGTAAGAGTTCCTGTGCAGCGCTTTGCAAACATCGCCATCACGCCGTACACCGTGAAGAAGCCGATAAGCACCAGTACACACTGACCGGCAGTCAGCACGGTAAACAGCGCCGTCAGCGAAAAAACAGTACTGAGCACATCTCTGTCCTCCGTGAGCTGTTCGGTGAATTTTGCAGCGGAGTCCTTATAGTTCGCAACTATGAAAACCACTGCTGCCACCAGCGTCACCATAAAGGGTTCAAGAAAGCCGATATCTGTATATTTGGATACTATATGACTCATGCCTGCGCTGACTGCTGCCAGCAAAAGCAGCACAACAGCAGCAAGAATGACGTCAGCCGGTGTCATTACTTGTTTTCTCTCTTCTTATCCAGCTGAGCCTTTACCTTGATCGGGAGACCGAACAGGTTGATGAAGCCTGCTGCATCAGCCTGATTGTATACCTCGTCCTCATCGAATGTAGCAACTTCCTCATCATAGAGTGTGTATGGTGAAGTAACGCCTGCGTTGATGATGTTGCCCTTGTAGAGCTTGAGCTTAACGTCGCCTGTAACTCTCTCCTGTGTCTTGTCAACGAAAGCTGTGAGAGCTTCACGGAGAGGTGTGTACCACTGACCGTTGTAAACGATATCAGCGAACTTGATTCCGAGGTACTGCTTGATTCTTGCAGTTTCCTTGTCGAGAGTGATAGTTTCGAGGACTTCGTGAGCGTGGTAAAGGATAGCGCCGCCGGGAGTCTCATATACGCCTCTTGACTTCATACCAACGAGACGGTTCTCAACCAGGTCAGCCAGACCGATACCGTTCTCGCCGCCCAGCTTGTTGAGAGCTGATACCATCTCAACGCCGTTCAGTGTCTTGCCGTCGAGCTGTGTAGGAACGCCCTTTTCAAAGTGGAGTGTGATGTAAGTAGGCTTGTCGGGAGCGTCGATAGGTGAAACGCCCAGTTCGAGGAAGCCCTTCTTCTCATACTGCGGCTCGTT
>JAFVBU010000149.1 GCA_017479805.1 Ruminococcus sp. | reverse complement strand
GTTTACAGAGCAGAACCACTGTTCAGTTGCACGGTAGATGATAGGACTGTTACATCTCCAGCAGTGCGGATACTGGTGGACGATCTTCTGAGTAGCCAGCATAGCGCCCAGCTCTGTCAGCTTAGCAGCGATAGCCTTGTTAGCCTCATCGGTGTCCATTCCCTCGAACTCGCCTGCTTCAGCGGTCTGTCTGCCCTTAGCGTCAACGCATACGATTATGCCGATATCGTCATAGTTCTTGCAAACCTCAAAGTCCTCAACACCGTAGCCGGGAGCGGTATGTACACAGCCTGTACCCGATTCAAGAGTAACGTGGTCGCCAACGATTATCGGTGACGGACGATCATAGAGAGGATGCTTTGTTTTCATTCCCTCCAGCTCAGCGCCTGTGAAGATGTGCTCAGTGGTATAGTCGGTTATACCGGCAGTTTCCATAGTGGTCTTTACAAGCTCCTCAGCCATTACGTAGTACCCATCGCCTACGTGAACGAGGGTATAGTTATACTCAGGACCGAGGCATATAGCAAGGTTGCCGGGGATGGTCCAAGTAGTAGTTGTCCAGATAACGAAAAATATCTTTGAAAGATCAAGGCCGAGGGCGGAGAAAATGCCCTTATCATCGGTAACATTGAACTTTACGTAGATAGAATAGCATGGGTCGTTGGAATACTCTATCTCAGCCTCAGCAAGAGCGGTATTACAGTCGGGACACCAGTAAACAGGCTTTAAGCCCTTGTACATATAGCCCTTTTTAGCCATTTCACCGAACACCTCTACCTGTCTTGCCTCATAAGAGGGACGAAGTGTGAGATAGGGATAGTCATAGTCGCCCAGTGAACCCAGTCTCTTGAACTGCTTCATCTGATTCTTGACATGGGTCAGAGCGAAGTCATGGCAATGTTTTCTCAGCTCTATCGGAGGGATAGCACCATCCTTAACGCCTATAGCCTTCATAGCTTTAAGCTCGATAGGAAGTCCGTGGGTGTCCCAGCCGGGAACGTAGGGAGCACAGAATCCGTTCATGTTCTTATATTTAACGATAAAATCCTTCAGCGTTTTGTTAAGTGCCGTACCGAGGTGTATCTCGCCGTTAGCGTATGGAGGACCGTCATGCAGAACATAGGACGGCTTGCCCTTGTTCTTTTCGATCATCTTGTAGTAAAGTCTTTCGCTCTCCCATTTTTCAAGAGTTTCGGGTTCTCTCTTAGGCAGATTTCCACGCATGGGGAAGTCTGTTTTCGGTAAATTCAGTGTGCTGTTATAATCCTGTGCCATTTTCACCTGATCCCCTTCATGCATTGCAGGGGATCCTCCTTTCAAGCAATTTATTATTATTCGCTGACGATAGTTTCCTCTATCTCGGTAACGACCTTATCAGCGGCAATTTCAGCGGTCTTTTCGATGTTTTCCTCAACGGGAGCTGTCTCCTCGGTCTCGGGGGCAGTCTCAGCTTCCTCGCCTGTTACAGCAGCAGCGATCTCCTCTGCTGTCTCGGGCTCAGCTTCCTCGTCCTCCTCCTCAGCCACTTCGGGCATGGAAGAAATAAGCTCCAGATGGCTCTTGTACATATCGAACAGGCTCTTTTTGAAGTCTGCCACCTGACGCTGAGCTTCGATGAGAGCTTCCTTTTCCTTTGCGATCTCCGCACGGTTCTGCTCCATCTTTATAGCGTGCTGACGAACAGCCTCATCCTCAAGGGCAGCAGCCTTCTGCTGAGCCTCAGCCATGATCTGGTCAGCCTTTTCCTGTGCGTCTGCGATAACGAGGTGACCCTGCTTCTGAGCGCCCAGCAGAGCGTCCTTCAGAGCGTCCTCGTCCCTCATATATTCTCTTACCTTATCGGCAAGGACCTGTATCTTATTGTTAGCTTCTGCACGCTCACGCTCCATTTCGTCGAGCTCAGCCTCGAGCTGTGCGAAGAATTCGTCGATCTCCTCCTGCTTATAGCCGAAAGCAGCTTTTTCAAATCGTTTGTTTCTTACATCCTTTGAAGTAATCATAGCAATTTCACCTCTATATGTATTTTAGCAGTTCAACGTGTATGCGTCCCTTGCCCGACACGCCCTTTACAGCGGAAAGTACGTATCTTCCGCTTCCTCTTACCGAAATGATATCGCCCTCACTGAGCTCCCGGGAAACGGACGAGGCGGTGAAATGGTTCACATCCACCCTGTCCGAGCGGATAAGCGAAGCCGCATTCTCACGGCTCACATGAGCAGCCAGACTTACAAGGCAGTCAAGTCTCAGCGAAGCGACTGTGCCGCAGATGCTTTTGTACTCCTGCTTTACCTCCAGCTCAAAGGGACTGCTGTCGCTGACCTTTACGCCCGTTCTGCCTATTTTTGAGACAGAGGACATTATGAGCCTTGCGGCGGTCTCAGTGAAGAAAGCCTGCGTTCTGCCCTCGGTGACGACTATATCCCCGATGACCTCACGTTTCAGTCTCAGCCCCATGAAAGATCCGAGGAAGTCCCTGTGGGTCAGCTTGTCCTCCCTGCGGTAGTCAAAGGTAAGGCATACAAAGGGGTATTCCTCCTCAACATAGTCTCCGCAGTAGTCGGGATAAACAGCCAGCATTTTCCGCCTTGCTTCGGGGAAGCCTCCCCATAGCCGATACATCAGCTCTCCCGTATTCTTCCTGCACCACGCCTCCGCCTCGGCACACTGTCTCTCATCGAGAAATGACGAGAACACACAGCATCCCTTTCGGCAGCTCTGCTCGGTGATATCGGAGAGCCTTGCGGCAAAGAGCTTATCGGAGCGGTCGTTCATCAGATGAATACGCCGTTATTTTCCAGCTCGCCAACGAGGTCTTCGCCGATGAAGCCCACATTGTAAGGTGTGATGATGTAAGTCAGGTTAGCAACAGGCTTTAAGCTGCCGCCGTTTGCGTATGCAACACCAACGAGGAAGTCGATTATTCTTCTCTTGTTCTCGGGTGAAGCTGTTTCAAGGTTGAGGACAACGGTCTTCTTAGCGATGAGATGGTCTGCGATCTGCTTTGCGTCTGTGAATGCAGAGGGCTTAACAAGAACGACCTGAAGCTGTGCAGTAGTCTGAACGTTCACTACCTTGCCGTTTCTTCTCGGACCTGTAACGGGAGCACCGCCCATAGGTCTTTCCTCACGCTCCTGCGGAGCAGAAGGAGCTTCCTCACGCTCTACAGCCTTGACAGGGCGCTCCTCACGCTCTGTACGGACAGGAGCATCGAGCTGATCGAAATCGTCTTCCTCTGCGGCAAAGAAAAAGTCCTTGATACCATCAAAAAGTTTCATAATAATTCTCCATTCTCCGCATTGACATAAGATTAAGAAAGATCATACACGGGATAAATGCGGAATATTCCGTGAATTTTTGCAGCATTCCGCTGATAACGGCTTATTTGTTATAGTTTCGTGCGCCGAAAAGACCTGAGCCTATACGCACAAGAGTAGAGCCGTACTTCACGGCTTCGGCATAGTCGTGGGTCATACCCATAGAGAGTATATCCATCTCTATCCCCTGCGGTCTGTCGGCTTTCAGCTTATTGTAAAGCTCGCTCATTCTTCCGAGGAAGATATCGCTGTCAACAGGCGGAGGGATGGTCATAAGTCCCCTGACTCTTATATTTTCCATAGAGGCGGTCTCGCTGAGCAGCTCGTCCAGCTTATCGGGAGCGATGCCGCTTTTTGATTCCTCGCCGCCTATGTTCACCTCGCAGAGTATGTCCATGACCTTGTTGTTAGCCTTTGCAAGGCGGTCTATCTCGTGAGCCAGCTTTACGCTGTCCACGGACTGTATCATGTCCATGTCATTGATGATGTATTTAACTTTATTTGTCTGCAAATGCCCGATGAAATGTATCCTCGGGTCGCTTCCGTCCTTAGCGGTCTTTGAGTACAGATCCTTTTTTGAAAGGTACTCCTGCACCCTGTTTTCGCCCATGAGGTCAAGTCCCCAGTCGAATATCCAGTTGACCACCTCTGGGGGAACAGTCTTTGTGACCGCCATAATATCTACTTTAGTTCCGTCATTGCGGTATTTGTCATATGCTTCACTGATATTCTGAGTAATGACGCTGAGATTATTCTTCACAGTGTCATAGCTGTAATTATTTTCCAAGCTGATCAACACCTTCAATTAAAATATCGTCATACAGTGAAAGGTAGTCGCTGTCGCCCATATGCTCGGCAGACAGGACGTAATCGCCGCCCTCATAGATAACGTCGATCTTCTTGAATTCCACCTGCTCGCCCTTTAAAGCGTAGACGCCCTTAGTATTGACGATACCCTCGTACTTCTTGCCGTTTTCGTCGTAAAGCTCCTCCTCAAGGTCGAGGAAGCGGATAGCCTCACGGGGTACTTTAAGACCTGAGTACTCGCCCTTGATGATCTCCACATTTTCTGTGCGGTGCTGGACGAGGTCGGAATTGAAGCGGCTGCAGGAGAGTATCATAACGCTTCTTGCGGCGTCGCCCTCATTGCGTATATCCGTTATCTGAGCCGTACTGGTATCAGCCGACGACTCGAACCTCAGCTTTACTCTGTCGCCGATGGCATACTCCTTGCGTGAATTGTCTGTGACAACGGCTAAGTACCATGTATAGCCGTCAACGAGCTTGCCGACGATGGTTTTGTCGGTGAGCCTGTTATCGTTGGTATTCTCGATCTGATCGGCAGTGATCGAACCGAGAGTTTCCTCGGAGTACTTGTCCTCATAGCCGTCGCAGTAGCTTACGAAATAAGCCGATCTGGGGGACGGGATAGTTTCCAGCGGCTGTACGGACGCCTGTTTCAAGGCGGAGAGCTGCTGGTTTATATCAGAGATCTGCTGAGAGAAATCTGTAACTTCGTTGGTAATGATCTGGTATGTACTGAGGTGGACGAGAAGATCGTCCATAGACGACTGCAGGGCAGTATAATCCTTCATATCACGGGAATACATGAGCGAGCGGTAGTCCTCCTTGATACCGTCCGAAAGAGCCGAGGGCTGGGCGGATTCAAGAGTACCGACGTTCTGTATCATTTCGAGGATATTCAGTTCTCTTGTGAGCTTATCCATCTCACGGTTTATACTGACCTGTTCATCGCTTGGGTAGACCTGAGCGATGATACCGCCGCTGCTGAGGCGGCCGCCGTCGGAAACGCTGTAGCTGAGAGTGCCGTTTCCGCTGTAGGACACGGGTTCTTCCTCCCTGATGAAAACGCCCTTATACTCCTTTGAGGAGGTAGCCTGCGCTCTCAGGGCGGAAACGGTATCCCTTTCCCTGTTGCGGAAATGCAGAACGATACTGATAAAGATAACGAGCAGCAGGATCAATACGACATTACGCAGCAGTTTTACCATAACGCTGCCCTCTGACCTGTAGACCCTCATTCAGTTCACCTTATCTTAGTCGTTCTTCTCTGAAGCGTCCAGGATGGAAACTGCTCTTGCGGGGATGATAGTAGAGATAGCGTGCTTGTAAACGAGCTGCTGCTTGCCGTCGCAGTCGAATATAGCAACGTAGCTGTCGAAGCCTCTTACCATACCCTTGAACTGGAATCCGTTGGTAAGTATGATAGTTACCATGATCCTGTCTTTTCTGCACTGATTAAGGAATACATCCTGCAGATTGATTGTTTTGTTCATACACATTCTCCTTATTCTCAATACTTTGATCGTGTATTTCGTGTTTCAGCGCACCTTAAAACGCAAAAACACTTTTGGATGGAAATACACACAATACATTATAGCACATATGAATTTATTTTGCTATAGCTTTTTCGCATTTTTCTAAAATTTCATTTTTTTATCAATTCCGTCTAAAAAAATCCAGTGAATACGGTCATTTTTTCTAAACCATGTCAATTGGCGCTTGGCATATCTTCGGGTTTCCTGTTTGATAAGGGCGATACAGGCATCGAGGGGCATCGTTCCCTCAAAGTACGGGATGAGCTCCTTGTAGCCGATGGCATTGGCGGCGGTCTTCATTCCGCTCTGCTGCCACAGGTCACGGACTTCCTCCACAAGTCCAGCGCCGACCATAAGGTCAACACGCATATCGATACGGTCATAGAGCTTCTGCCTGTCATGGTAGTTCAGCCCGAATATCAGCGAATCATAGGGACTTTCCACCAGTCGGCTCTCGGCTTTAAGGTCGCTGAACCTTCTTCCCGTCACATGGCAGACCTCCAGCGCACGGACAACTCTCACCACATTGTTGGGATGGATGCCCTCAGCAGCAATGGGGTCGGCTTCAATAAGCCTTGCATGGAGGGCTTCATTGCCGTTTTTCTTCGCAAATTCGTACAATTCCGCACGGTAAGCCTCATCGCTGCCGCCCTCGGAGAATTTCACGTTTTCCAGCAGGGAATCGATATAAAGCCCCGTACCGCCCACAATTACGGGAACTTTCCCACGGGCGAGGATATCGGCTATTTTTTCATGGGCAAGGGCAACGTAGTCCGCCGCAGAAAAGCTCACATCACGGTCAAGGAAGTCCATGAGATGGTGAGGTATGCCCTGTTTTTCCTCCTCCGTGGGCTTTGCGGAGGCAATGTCCATGCCCTTGTATATCTGCATGGAGTCCGCAGAGACTACCTCTCCGCCGTACTTTTTCGCCAGCTCCACGCCCAGCCATGTCTTGCCCGAAGCGGTGGGACCCACTACCGCAAGGACAAAGGGCTTGTTATTTTTTCCTTTCATTATCAGTTTCTCCCGACTGTATTCGTTTTATCATTTTCGCTGTCTGCGCCTTTTTAATGAGCTTTACCGCTGTGAGCAGAAGTATCCCCAAAAGGATAAGCATGAGTATGACAATAGAAATGGGAAAATGCTGCTCAGTCAACTTGCTTACCGAGCAGCTAAGGCTCTCACCGTCAGCTTTAAAGCTGTACACCGCCTTGTCATACGAAGCACGTTCGACCTTTACCTCATCTGTAACTCCGAGAATATCGCCGTCCTTATCACAGTAAGCGACCCTGACTGTACGGTAACGGTCATACAGCTTTTCCCTTATCAAGGAATAGAATATGCTCCCATACAGGCTGTAATCAGACTTGGCACAGTTATGGCGCAGGAGCAGACTTGTATAGCCGTCCGTATCGTATGCCGCAAGTCCGCAGTCTCTGCCGACTCCGAGAAGCCCTGCATTTTCCACGTTGAAGTCAACAGCGTATTTATCGTGCCATTTGTCCTTTATCAGCACATCGGCAAAGGCAGTCTTCTCAGGAGCTTTGTCTATATCGACTGTCACAACATGGAATGAATGGTCGATATCCCATGTGACACCAACGGTAGTCCCCTCGGGCACATTGCTGATGGTCAAGGACTGATAACGGGCATCCCCGTTCCATGCGTATGCCGCTGTACTTCCCGTCACAACAGCTGTCAAAAGAGCTGCAATGACGGCTATGAGCCTATGCAGCGTCCTTTTCTTCCCTTGATCCGATCTCATCATCATCGTCCTCCTCCGCTTCCTCTACTATCTGAGGCGGCTCAGCGATGAACCTTTCGTACACCGTAACGATGGTCTTTGCACAAACGGAAGCGGCTAAAACTCCTGGGACAAAGGCAAGTGCGAACACCATAACTGCACGGATGTACTTGTTTTTACTTTTTACTATATCAGGACGTTTGAGAAACAGTGTCATTACTCCGATAAATGCCACTGCAAAACAAGCCAGTGTATACCACACCTTTTCGCTGATATGAAAATGCATCGGACGATCTCCTTTCTTTCAAATTCAGAATTCATAATTCATAATGCATAATTATTGTCAAATCATAATCATTTTTATACTCGGCGCTATAGCAAAATATACAGGAAATGCGCCGTAGAAATTTCAAATAACAAGGAAAACTTTTGAAAGCATACTTTCGTATGGTGAGAAAGTTTGACGCAGTTATTTGGAATTTATACAAGCATTTATGGATATTTTGCTGTAGCGCCGAGTATAAATCCGTGAGCGAAGCGAACACATTAATTATGAATTATGAATTATGCATTATGAATTAACAAATCATGTTCGTTTGAACTGATGAGCAATATTATTCTTGGTCATGGTAAACATGACGGGTCTGCCGTGGGGGCAGTGACGGATACGCTCGTCGTAGTACACCTGTTCCGCAAGGGACTGCAATTCAGCCATATCGTTCTTGTCGTTCGCCTTTATAGCGGACTTGCAGGCAACGGTGTGCAGCATATCGTCAAGCATATGGGACTGTGGGTCATGGGAGAAATTACGCAGATTTGCCGCTATTTCGGAGATTATCTCCTCCATGTCAAGCTCCATAACAAAGGTGGGAACGGCTGTTGCCACAACGCAGGGCTTTTCGGAGAAGTCGAACTCGAAGCCTAAATCTGACAGCAGAGCCGTGTTTTCCTCCAGTGCGCTCACCTCGTCGCCTGTCATGAGGACACGCACTCCCGTCAGCAGCTTCTGGCTGAACTGTCGGCAGTTGCGGCTTTTCAGGCGCTCGAATATGATACGCTCATGGGCAGCGTGCTTGTCTATCATTATAACGGTGTTCTCCCCCACCTCGGCAATGACGTACAGCCCGAATGCCTCACCGATAACACGTATTTTCGGCTTTTCCGTCCACACCGACTGCTCGGGCTCGGGAACCTCCTCCTGCTTCGGCGGTGCACTTGTGAATGAGCCCGTGTTGATGTAGCTGAACCCCTCGATTGGCGCAGGCTCGGGCTTTTCCTCGGGTATCTCGGGGACTTTCACAGGCTCGGGAGCGGTCTGCACCACAGGCTTCGGCGGTTCGGTCGGCTGAACTGCCTGCACTGTCGGCTGTTCCGTCGGCTGTACAGCAATCTCCGCTTTCGGCTCGGGCTTGCTGTATTCGGGGCAAACCTCGATATCCGCAGTTTCAAGGGGGATATCATCCTCATCATCGTCCTTTGTCTGCACGGGCGCAGGCTGCACGAACGGCTTGCTTTCCGCCATTTTCCGCTCTGTCTCCTCGATCTGCGAAACGGGAGTGAACATGAACTCCTGCTGCTTCATCTCCACAGGCTCAGGCTCTTTTTTCGTCCAGTCGGTGCGAGGCTTCAGCTCAAATTCGTAGATCAGTCCGTCCTTCATCATGGCATTCTTCACTGCAAAGAATATGGCGTCCGTCACGTTTTTCTCGTTAGTGAAGCGCACCTCCGCCTTTGTGGGGTGGATATTTACGTCCATAGCCGCAGGCGGCAGGTCTATCATCAGCACGCAGGCAGGGAATTTTCCTGTCATTATCATGTTGGTGTAGGCATTTTCCAGTGCCGACGAGCAAAGCCTTGAACGAACATATCTGCCGTTTACGAAAAAGTTCTGGAAAGCACGGTTATTCTTGGAATACAGCGGCTTTATGACGTAGCCGCCCACGTGGACTTTCTCGTACTCGTAGTCAACGGGGATAAGGTCACGGGCAAAGTCTCTGCCGTAGACCGCATAGACCGCCGAAAACAGCTCGCCGTCGCCGCTGGAATTGAACTCCACACGGTTGTCACGGATGAACTTGAAAGCGATATGGGGGTGCGACATGGTTATCTTTTGCAGGATATTGCTGACCGCATTTGCCTCTGTTACGTCCTTTTTCATGAATTTTCGCCTTGCTGGGACGTTGTAGAAAAGGTCACGGATAACAATAGTCGTACCGTCGGGGCAGCCGCTTTCAATGTGGGACGTTTCCTCGCTGCCCTCGATGGTGTAGAGAGTGCCCAGCTCGTCGGTTTTCTGCTTGGTCAGCACCTCGACTCTCGCCACAGCCGCCACGGAAGCCAGCGCCTCGCCACGGAAACCGAGGGTGAGGATATTGTCGAGATCCTCCTTAGCGTTTATCTTGCTGGTAGCATGGCGCAGGAAAGCCTTCGGAACGTCGCCGAAAGCCATGCCGCAGCCGTCGTCGGTGACACGCATAAAGGTCACACCGCCGTTTTTGATCTCCACGGTTATATGCCTTGCGCCCGAATCGATGGAGTTTTCCACCAGCTCCTTGATAACGGATGAGGGTCGCTCAATGACCTCACCTGCGGCGATAAGTTCGGATATTTCTTTGCTGAGTATATTTATCGGCGGCATCGCCATGCTCCTTTCTTATTGATAAAAAGTTTTACTAACGAATAACGATCCCCTTAGGCACGATGATAACTCCGCCTGCATTGATAGTCTCTGCATCGTAGTCCTCTGCCTTGAGCATACCGAACATTTTCTGCGAAACGATGGCAAATGGGCAAGCGGAAGGCTTCACGCCCGTCAGTATCTCGTTTTCGGGAGTTATGCCCTCGCTTTCCTCACGTTCGGTCTGAATAGTCCTTATCTGCGGCATTACCCACAGGATACGTGCGAAGTCTTTCAGCTTCTGTACCGCATCAGCCTTGTAGCTGCCGTCCTCATTTACGACCTCCTCCTCGGGGAAAACAAGCGTGAACTTGAACTCCTTTTCCGTAGGCGCTCCGTTGATGAAGTATCCCCTTATCTCGGAGAATCCACCGTACTCGAAGCAAGCCTGCTTATAGTTGTTTGAGCGGTGGTCGGTGTAGCCGAGGGTGTAATTGTCCTCCAGCTTTTTCTGGTTCCAGTCGTTTATCTCCTCGATACTCTCGTTTTCGGACTCGTTCACACCGCACTTGAACCTTAATCCTGCGTAATCGAGGTAGCTTTTCAGCATTTTGACTGTATCGTAATCCAATTCGTATCTGCTGAATTCAACAGACAGACTTATATATGCGGGCATAAGCGCCCCCCTTTCTTGTCAATTCGGAATTCGGAATGCGGAATTCGGAATTTCCACAGGCGGATGATATCCGCCCCTACATCTTACTATTAACTCAACAGCGCCGCCATATCTTTAAGGAGTTCACGGCATTCGCTGTCGGTCAGTTCGTCTATGTTGGTCTTTTCCAGCATCTCCAGTGCGCTCTCACGGCTCTCTCCGCCGAAGCTGAGCTGCTCACGTTCCTCCCTGACTACAGGCTTTTCACTTGCATGGGCGGCTTCCATTTCCGCAAGAAGCTCCCTTGCACGGCTCACTACCTTTGAGGGAAGTCCTGCTAATTTTGCAACGTCCACGCCGT
>JAFVBU010000148.1 GCA_017479805.1 Ruminococcus sp. | reverse complement strand
TCCATAAATGCTTGTATAAATTCCAAATAACTGCGTCAAACTTTTTCACCATACGACAGTATGCTTTCAAAAGTTTTCCTTGTTCTTTGAAATTTCTACGGCGCATTTTTTGTATATTTTGCTGTAGCGCCGAGTATAAAATAAGTGAGCGAACACATTCAATTATGAATTCCGAATTATGAATTACGAATTGAAAAAGCGTGATCCATCGGTCCGCTGCCTTTGCCCAGATCGAGCATTGCCGCAAGTGCGCCTGAGATGTATTCCTTTGCCTTTTCCACCGAATCTTCAAGGGAATAGCCTTTGGCGAGGTTTGAAGCAATGGCGCTGGACAGCGTACAGCCTGTGCCGTGGGTGTTTGGATTGTCTATGCGCTTTCCTCTGAACCATTTAAACGAGGCTTCCGAGAAAAGCAGATCGTTTGCGTCGCTGAGACTGTGACCGCCCTTGCAGAGAACTGCACAGCCAAGCTCTTTGCTTATCTGCTCTGCGGCTGATACCATATCTTCCTCACCGGTTATACTCCTGCCTGTCAGCACCTCTGCTTCAGGGATGTTGGGAGTAATGACCGTGGCGATGGGAAGAAGCTCACGTTTGAGAGTATCAACTGCACCGTCTGCAATTAGCTTAGAGCCGCTGGTAGCCACCATAACGGGGTCAACGACAATGTTTTCCGCCTTATAGAAGCGGAGTCTTTCTGCGATCGCTGAGATAAGCTCTGCGGAAGCCACCATGCCTATTTTCACAGCATCGGGACGAATGTCCGTGAAAACTGCGTCTATCTGCATGGTAAGGAATTCAGGAGTGACCTCCATGATACCCGAAACACCCGTGGTATTCTGGGCAGTCAGGGCAGTTATCGCACTCATGGCGTAAACCCCGTTCATGGTCATGGTCTTGATGTCAGCCTGTATTCCGGCGCCTCCGCAGGAATCGCTCCCTGCGATCGTTAATGCTGTTTTTTTCATACTTTTACCTCCAGCAAAAACGTTTTATACTGCGATATAAAGTGGTGCTCCCGATATACCGCTGAACCAAAAAAGCGCACCCTATGGGTACGCTCAGATATCGATATATCCCTACGTTGGCATTACCCAAATCAGGTCATAGGTCGGGACTTACGTTCCCCTCTCAGCCTGCAACACAAGCTCCCTTTTTTCAGTTCCTCTTTATTATACCACATTTTACAGAAAAGTCAAGAAGTAGTAAGTAGAAATCAGTAAGTAGTAAGTAGTAAGTAGGGGCGCTTTCCGAGCGCCCGTAACCGTATAAATATGAATAGAACATTGTAGGGAACGTGTCAAGTGCGGCGTTCCCTACAAATAGTTACCACAAATTTCAACATAAGACCCAGGCGGATAATATCCGCCCTTTCTGATTACTACTCACTACTTACTACTCACTGCTTACTGCTCAGCATGAGCAACAGCATTGTCCTTTGAGAAAAGGTATTTCAGAAGCATCGGTGTGGCTATGCTGGACACGATTATCAGCAGTATCACCGCTGTTGAGAAAGAGTGGTCGATGATGTTCATGTCAAGTCCCTTGTTAGTGATGATGAGGGCTACCTCTCCTCGTGTCATCATGCCGACGCCTATCTTTGCACAGTCTGCCCACTTGAACTTGCACAGCTTTGCTACTCCGCCGCAGCCGACTATCTTGCTGAGAAGCGCCACAAGTACGAAGCCCAGTGCAAACAGTACAACACTGCCGTTGAGGGTGCTGAAATCGGTTTTCAGTCCGATTCCCACGAAGAACATAGGCGCAAAGAACATATATCCGTTTATGCTTACTCGTCTGTCGATGTACTCGGCGTCACGGACGTTGCAGAGGATTATTCCTGCGATATATGCGCCTGTGATATCAGCGATACCGAAGTATTTCTCAGCCACATATGCCATGATGAAGCAAAGGGTTATGGCGATTATCGGTATACGTCTTGTGTGTGCGTGTCTTTCGTCGTAGAACTTGAAAATGCGGTAGATAACATAGCCAAGTATCACCGAAAGCACAAGGAAAAGTGCTATTTTTCCTGTGATAAGGAGAGTGTTGCTGTCGGGGTCTTTGAAGCCGAGGACAAAGGTCAGTACTATGATACCGATGATATCATCGATTATAGCGGCGCTGAGGATGGTCTGTCCCACACGGCTTTTCAGATAACCGAGCTCTTTCAGCACCTCAACTGTGATACCAACGGAGGTCGCAGTCATTATACAGCCTGTGAACACCGCCTTGAAAAATTCGTCCGTGCCGAAAGAGGAGAAGCCGTAAAAGCACATATACAGCAAACTTCCTGCCGCCAGCGGTACGAATACTCCCACGCAGGCGATGATAAAGGCGATAAGTCCCGATTTTTTCAGCTCCTGCAAATTTGTCTCCAGACCTGCGGAGAACATGATGAGTATAACACCTATCTCCGCCATCTGATTTATGAAGTCCGTCGGGTGGACTAAGCTCAGCAGGCACGGACCTATAATAAGTCCAGCCACAATCTCGCCCACGACCATCGGCGCTTTGCACTTTCGTGCCGCCAGTCCGAACAGCTTTGCGGAGATAAATATTACTGCGAGGTCACGCAGTATCTCATAGGTTTCCATACAAACATATCCTTTCAGTCATAAAAATAAGGAGCATCGCTCCTTTTCCGTTAACTATTATACTACCTATTTCCTCATAAGTCAATAGCTTTCTTTTAGTTATTAAACAGCGTTTTGAGTGTATAAGTGTATTATTGCTCACCCAACTAACTCTTGAAGTTTCTTGCTTGTCCTGACAGCGAAATACTGCGTCAGAAAGTCTTGAAATGCGACAGCATTCCTGCGCCTTTCCTCCTTGTCTTTCGCTGCCAGCCCTACGCAATAATTCTTCAAGAGTTAATT
>JAFVBU010000147.1 GCA_017479805.1 Ruminococcus sp. | reverse complement strand
TGCGCTGCATATCTTCTGTATCTCCTCCGCAGCCGCTGTCATGGACTGCTCGAAACCGTCCAATCCGTGCAGCTTTATGCTGATATTTATAACAGCCGCCGATACGTCCGCCGAATTCTGCGACATAGATTCGCTCTCACTGTCATTGGAATATTCCAGTATGTAGAGGGCATAAACGGTACTTGTGCCGTCCTCCGCAGGCGGGGTATCGAGGTTCGTGAGAGGGACGTACAAGCCTTTCAGCCAGAAGCCACGGGCGTTCACATAGGAATACAGCGACTGTCTGCTGCTTCCGCACTTGTAAAGGAATCTCTCGAAATTCAGGTCCATCCAGAAGTTTCGGTAAGGCATACCGGGCTTGAATTCGGGAGTATCAGGGGTAAGGTGAAGCATTCCCTCATTCTGTTTGTTAACGCCCATTAGCCTTATCTCACTGAAACTGCCGTCAGGGAGAATGTCAAATGAGTATATGCTGGCAAGTCCGTCAACGCTTTCGAGAAGATCCTGAAGATTCATATTTTTATGCCTCCTTCTTATTGTATAGTATTATTGTCTGTCAGCTTTGCCGCATCATCAGGCATGAGTGGTCTGCCCCAGATGAAGCCCTGTATGAAGTCACAGCCTATCTCTTTCAGAGTTCTGAGCTGTTCCTCCTCCTCTACGCCCTCAGCAATAACGTCAAAGCCCATGATGTGTCCCATAGATATGATAGCCGCCACGTACTGTCTCGACGATTCGCTTGTGTTCATCTTGTCCACAAAGGATTTGTCGATCTTCAGCAGGTTTGCAGGGAAATTATTGAGGTAGCTCAGCGCAGAATAGCCTGTTCCGAAGTCGTCGATGGCGAGCTTTACACCCATTTTCCGCAGCTCGCTTATGCATTGCAGAGCTTTCTCGGCGGAATCTATCATAATGGACTCGGTTATCTCTATTTCAAGACATTCCGCAGGAACTCCGCTTTCAGCCAGAAGCTCCCGTATCTCGTCAAGAAAATCATTCTTCATAAGGTGACGCACTGAAGCGTTGACGCTCAGTATCAGCTTTTCGTCGGTTTTCCGCAGAAGCTCCCCGAAAAACAGCATGGCTTTCCGGAAAACAGCTCCGTCCACCTTATCTATCAAGCCCACCTTTTCCGCAACGGGGATGAACTCCCCCGGGCTTATGACGCCGCCGTTATCGTCCCTCATACGTGCCAGCGCCTCAAAACCACGCAGCTTGTGCTCCATATCAAACTGCGGCTGCAAATTGAAGAATATCGTGTCATTTTCCAGTGCCGCACGTATCTTTGACTCGATTACAAGGATATGCTCCGATTTCAGAAGCTCGGCATAGAAACGCAGTATATGGTTGCTGCTGTTGGCACGCTTCACCTCACGCATTGCCGCATTTGCACAGGACATTATGGAATCCGCACCGTCCGCATCCACGGGAAATTCTGCGTAACCGAAAGCGGCTGTCATGTGCAGGTCACATTCATCGACGGTAAGCCTTTTCTCCAGTGCCGTTTCGTACTGCTTTATGGTGTGGAGAACGTCCTCCTCGGAGCGGTAGTCACGGATTATAAGCGCAAACTCGTCGCCGCTGATACGGGCGATATAATTCTGCGTAGTGGTAAGCCGGCTCTCCGTTATTTTTTTCCAGCGCTTTGCGATACGTATGAGCACCTGATTGCCCGATTCAAAGCCGAGGGTATCGTTTATGCTCTTGAAATGGTTGATATCAATGGAGACCGTTATGAAGCGCTCGCCCTTTTTCACAAGCTCTGCGATCTTATCGGCGCAGGCAAATCGGCTCGGAAGCTCCGTCAGCACGTCGGAATAGCTTATCTTCTTCAAGCGCTCCATCATGCGGTGGGTAGCTATTTTTGAGGAAATGAAAAAGGTCATCAGCTCCATAGCTTCCTTGATACGCATGGTGTTGTTGGTGTCGAAATTAGTCGCCCATAAATAGCCGAGAATCTCATTATCATGGCGCAGAGGGAAAAGGATGATAGTTTTTATGCCTGCTTCCACAAGGTTCAGATACCACGGATTATTCACCTTGCTGAAATACTCCATATCCTCCTCATTTTTTATGATAACGCAGTCGCTCGTACCTATCATGCCCTCCCACGAAGCCACTAATTCATCGAAATTGCTGAAATGGCTCATGTGCTTCAGCGAGGTGTTTTCCGCAACGTCCGAAGCAAGCACATAGGTATCGTTGTCTACGCCGCTGCGAAGAAGTATAACGCAGGACTCAGCACGGCAAAAAAAGCGAATATCGTTTATGACTTCATTCAGCGTGAGCCGGAAGTCCTTTGCTTCATGGAGCTTTATGCAGGTTTTCAGAACGTCCTCGGATGTGCCGTTTGAATTGCTTGAAGAAAGCCCGATATCGGCAGCCGAGCAGGGATTTGCCGTATAAGCGCAGTAACAGACGTCGCCGTCGCAGCAGTCCAACGGGAGCACGAAGATATCGAACCAAACGCCCAGAGCGTTGAGGTGCACATAGGTATGCACAGGCTCTCTCAGCACAGCCCCACGGTAGCAAAGCTCCTCGAAGCCTTTATCTTTCGGGAGGTACATTTCGTAGGGAGTATTGGGCTGAAATTCGGCGTGCTCCACAAAGCCTATCCCCGGGGGAACAGGACCCGGCGGATGAATGATGGGATCGATATATTTTTTATTGCCTGCAACGATACGGATGGTACCGCAGCCGCCGTCGGCAGTTTTTTCGACAGAAAGAATACCTGTAGGTGCGAAGAATGTATCTGCTAATGCCTGAAAATTCATAGAAGCTCCTTTCCGCATAATAATAAGCTCAGAAAGTACAAATAATATGTCGAAACACAGGATAATTTGTGTTATATCACTATAATTATACACTATTTGGGAAGGAAATGCAATAGAAAAAAACGAGTTTTTTAGTAAGCGTTTTTTATCTGTACGAAGCCCGATGGAAAGGGGAAAATTGGACTGTTATTTTTTCTCTCTTAGGATAATTTTATGTGCGCTGTTAGTTCGTGACAGCCAAAGAGGTACGCTGAAATTAACCTGAATCCACACTCGCATTTACTACCGTCGAGCGAAAGCAGAGTAAAAGTTTCGCAGAGACTGAACGAGCTTGCGAGTGGGAGCGTGAGTGTGGTCGAGCTGACGCCGGCTCGCTAAGATACAGACGGGGTAAAATCTATCGCTGTATCCGCAGGCAGAGGCTTGCTGAAATAGTAGCCCTGTATCGTATCTGCCCCGAAATCTTTCAGCCGCAGATACTGCCACTTTTCTTCAACTCCTTCAATGGTCATTTCCTTGTTCAGATCGTGCACAAGCCGTATCACATCATCTATAAAATGCGCCTTGCCCTCAACAAGATAATTGTCCACAAGTGATTTATCCAGCTTTATCACGTCCACTGGTATGTACGTCAGATAGCCGAGGGACGAATAGCCTGTGCCGACTGCTTTATCAGCACGCCCTCTGTTATCTCTATTTCCACATATTTCGGCTCTATACCGTACTTTTTGAGCAGCTCCTCAAGGAAGTCCACATACCCCTCATCGCTGAGCTGGTTGCTTGAATAATTGATGGAGACAGGGTGCAGCTTGTGCCCCGAAGCCCTCCACGCTGACAACTGGCGAACAACCTGCTCCGTGGATATGCGTCCTATCTTCCATATCCAGCCCTTTTTCTCAGCTATGGGTATGAACTTTCCCGGACCTATCCCTGACTCTTTCATGCGTATCAGCGCTTCATAGCCCACAAGGTCAAGGGTCTGAACGTCCACCTTTGGCTGATACAGCATAAAGAAGCCGTCATTGTCCAGTGCCTCCATTATCTTGTCGCAGATTCGCTTCTCCTCGGCTTCCCTTTCCAGAAGCTCACGGCTGTAGAAAAATGTCTTGCTAAGTCCCAGCATTTTAGCCGCAAACATGGCTTCCTCCGCTGTGTTTATCTGCTCCTCGACACTCATGCTGCCGTCGTGGTTGGAGACACCGATACAGACAGTCATTTTCAGCTTTACGTTGTCCTGAACGAAAGGTTTATCGAAAATCTCACGTATCATTTGCAGCTTCGGGTGGTCCTCCGTCAGCATTTCCTCTATAACTATCATGAACTGGTCGCCGCCGTAACGGGCAAGCAGCCAGCGTGTTTCACCGAATTGCAGGGACTTGAAGCGCTTTGCCGCAGTTTTCAGTATCCCGTCGGCAAATTCGTGTCCGTAGGTGGCATTTATGCTCTTGAAGCCGTCAATATCTATCATCACAACGGAAAAACGTCTGCCGCCGCTCTCCATATTGGTAAGGTATTCCAGTGCGTATCGGCGGTTGAATATACCGAGCATGGGGTCGTGCTGTGACTTTTCCAGCGTGGTTTTCAGGTAGTACACACAGTTATCCCTGTGATTGAAGCCGTTGAAAATGGCAGTTGCCATGTCAAAGCAGGAATTATAGCCGCAGCACCTGCAATTAATGCTCCGTGAAGCGGCAGTCTCCTTGCCCATTGAGAGGTAGATATGCTCCAGCTCCTCGGGATTTGGAGTTTTTACGGGACAGGTCGCCGAAAGGTCACGGTAGCTCCTGAGATAGTCGGCTAAGTCCAAATGCTCAAACTTTTTGTTCAGCAGCTCCAAGCGCTCCGACGGCGTGAGGTCACGTGAAACCACCGTTTCGCCGCTGTCAGTTTTGACAGTCTCCTGTATTTTCAGAAGATTATACAGTGCCCTGTCCGTTGAGGATAAGTCGGGGTCGGTGGCAGTACCGCAGAGACAGCCGTTTTCGCAGTTCAGCGCATCGATGAACAGGAAAGGATTGTCATGGTATGTGATATCCTTTGCATGAGCTTTCAGATATTCGTACATATGGCGCTCGCCCTCTATCTGGCGGATAAAAGCGCCGTCCCCGAGAAACCACTTCAAGTGCTCTTTAAGTCCGCCCGGCATAGGGTAGATAGTACCAAGCCCGTACTCTATCTCATCAGTCACAGGCTCGCCGTATAGGTTTTCTTCTCGGAATCTTTTCATAAGGTGGTTAAAGGTGACATTGTAGTGCACCAGTCCCTCGTTGGCAGGGTCATTTATTTCCAGCTTTTTGGCAATACACGGGCTGAGGAATGCAAAGCGGTCGGCTATCTTCATCTGCGTCCTTGCATAGACAGCGGCACACATGAGAGGACTCTGCACAGGAAAAAGGAATGGCAGAAGCTCGGGAAGATACTTTTCGATATAGGTCACTACCGCAGGGCAGGGCTGTGAGATACCGCCTGTGAAGTTGTTTTCCTGTATATATTTAAGGTAGCCCCATGTGGTAATATCCGCACCGAAAGCAACACTGATTATGTGGTTCACTCCCATCGCTTTCAGTCCCCCGAGGACACGTTCATACTCGTCGGGATAATTCGCCCTGAACGCAGGCGCTATCAGCAGGGAAACGGGTTCACCTGCGGCAAGGTCGGCAAGGAAAGTGTCGGTATCGTCC
>JAFVBU010000146.1 GCA_017479805.1 Ruminococcus sp. | reverse complement strand
CAGGGAGCGATGATCTGCATTTCGGGAGCGAAAGCCTTGATAGCAAGCTCAAATCTAACCTGATCGTTGCCCTTACCTGTGCAGCCGTGGCAGATAGCGTCAGCGCCCTCCTCGATAGCTATTTCAGCTATTCTCTTAGCGATGATAGGACGAGCGAAGGAAGTACCGAGCATATATCTGTTTTCATAGATAGCGCCTGCCTGTACTGTCGGGTAAACGTAATCCTGAATGAATTCTTCCTTTAAGTCAGCGATGATGAGCTTTGAAGCGCCTGTCTTGATAGCCTTTTCCTCCAGACCGTCAAGCTCTGTGCCCTGTCCAACGTCGCCTGAAACAGCGATGATCTCGGGATCGTTGTAGTTTTCCTTGAGCCACGGGATGATGATAGAAGTATCAAGACCGCCTGAGTATGCGAGAACTACCTTTTTGATATCTTTCTTATTAGCCATGATGATTTACCTCCTGAATATAAATGCTGAGAACCTGTCAGCAATAATTTTCAACATAGTTCTATTATACACTCAATGAGAAGAATGTCAAGGGGTTTTGGATAAATATTCATTTCAAAGCAAAATATTCCAATTTTACCGAATATTATTCATCCGCCGTCAGTCGGCACATACAAACGCCCCTTATCATAGGTGATAGGCTGATTATCATGAAATTTGATCCTGAGCGTCGCACTATTTAATAATAAAAACTTTGTTGATAATGGTTGTGTTTTGTACGATATTACGATTTTTTAATAAATAACTTTATTTTGCTTGATATTTTTTTCTCAGACCCTTATAATAAATATGTAAATCCGCAAGGTGATTGTATTTGTACGCAGGGCATTTGTTTCTGTAATGCGGATAATATAGTTCTACGGAGGCTCTAACCAATGAGAGAGAAAAATAAAAACGGCACTAAGATCACTATACTGGGCGCAGGCAACGTCGGCGCTTCTATTGCTTATACATTCGCAGTAGCAGGCACTTGTTCCGATATCGTTCTCGTTGATATCAACAAGGCTAAGGCAAAGGGCGAAGCTATGGACATCCGTCAGGGTGTTTCCTTCGGCGAGAATGTTGAGGCATTCGACGGCGAGTACGAGGACGCAAAGGATTCCGATATCGTTGTTGTAACTCTCGGTATCGCAAGAAAGCCCGGTCAGACACGTCTCGATCTGGCTCAGATAAACGTTAATATCATCAAGGAAGTTATGCCCCAGATAGCTAAGTATGCTCCTGATGCAATATACGTTGTTGTCAGCAACCCTGTTGACATCCTTACATACACTATCCTCAAATGTACTGACCTTTCACCTAATCAGGTAATCGGTTCGGGTACAGCTCTTGATACATCAAGACTTCGTGCTATCATCGGCGACCATGTAGGTCTCAGCCCTAACAGCATCCACGCTTACGTTTTCGGCGAGCACGGCGATTCTTCATTCATCCCGTGGTCACTGACAAATATCGCAGGTATCCCTATGGAGGAATACTGTGCAGACCAGGATCACGCTGACCTTGACGGCGACGAGATCATCAACGAAGTCCGCACAGCAGGTGCAGAGGTCATCAAGAGAAAGGGCGCTACTTTCTATGCTATCGCAATGAGCGTAAACAAGATATGCGACAGCATTCTCCGTGACTCCAACAATATCATCACTGTATCAACAATGATGAACGGCAAGTACGGCATTGACGATGTATGTCTCAGCCTGCCATGCGTTATCGGTTCAAACGGTATCGAAAGAGAAGTATCACCAAAGATGACAGACGCAGAGATCGAGAAGCTCCGTGCAAGCGCAGCCGCTCTCAGATCGGTTATCGACCAGATCAAATTCTAAGGAAATATCAGCAGCTTAGTTCCCTCGATTCGCAGGGGAGCTTTGCTGCTGTCTCTTTGTTTAATTCGGAATGCGGAATTCGGAATTCGGAATTAATGGTGTCCCTTGTCGGGACGGATTATTATGGATAATGCAATTATTTAGATCCGTGAGCGCAGCGAACACATTGATTCGGAATTCTGCATTCCGAATTCCGAATTAAAAAATGGCTAAGACAAAATAAAACCGAAAGGAACATAAATCCATGAATTATGCAGAAGAATCACTGAAAAAGCATTACGAATGGGAAGGCAAGATAGAGGTTATCTGCCGTGCTCCCCTTGAAACAAGAGACGATCTCTCACTCGCTTACACCCCCGGTGTTGCTCAGCCCTGCCTTGAGATCCAGAAGGACGTGAACAAGAGCTATGAGCTGACAAGACGTTCAAACCTCGTTGCTGTTGTTACAGACGGTACTGCTGTTCTCGGTCTCGGCGATATCGGTCCGGAGGCCGGTATGCCTGTTATGGAGGGCAAGTGCGCTCTGTTCAAGGCTTTCGGCGACGTTGACGCTATCCCCCTTTGTGTTCGTTCTAAGGAAGTAAGCGATATCGTTAATACAGTAAAGCTCCTCGCAGGCTCATTCGGCGGTGTCAACCTCGAAGATATCTCCGCTCCACGCTGCTTTGAGATAGAGAAGCAGCTCAAGGAATGCTGCGATAGCCCGATAGTCCACGACGATCAGCACGGTACAGCAGTTGTAACTCTTGCTGCTATGCTCAACGCTCTCAAGGTTGTTGGCAAGAAGCTGGACGAGATAAGAGTTGTAACAAGCGGTGCAGGCGCAGCAGGTATCGCTATCATCAAGCTCCTCATTTCTATGGGACTTAAAGACGTTGTTCTCTGCGACAGAAACGGTGCTATCTACAAGGGACGTCCCGAGGGCATGAACCCAATGAAGGACGAAATGGCTGAGATAACCAATCAGCAGATGAGAAAGGGCAGCCTTGAAGAAGTTATCAAGGGCGCTGACGTATTTATCGGCGTTTCCGCTCCCGGCTGCGTAACTCCCGAAATGGTAAAGTCAATGGCTAAGGATCCCATCATCTTCCCGATGGCTAACCCAACTCCCGAGATCATGCCCGACGAGGCAAAGGCAGCAGGTGCAGCAGTTGTGGGCACAGGCAGAAGCGACTTCCCCAACCAGATCAACAACGTTCTGGCATTCCCGGGTATTTTCCGTGGTGCTCTTGACGTTCGTGCAAGCGATATCAACGACGCTATGAAGATCGCCGCTGCAAAGGCTATAGCTTCTTTCGTAACAGACGACAAGCTCAGCGCAGACTACATCATCCCCAGCGCACTTGACAAGACCGTTGCTCAGGCAGTAGCAAAGGCTGTTGCTCAGGCTGCTAAGGATACAGGAGTTGCTCGTATCTGACGTAATATCATCAAGCCGTGGAGTATTATGCTCTGCGGCTTTTCTTAATTCATAATTCATAATGCATAATTCATAATTAGTGGTGTCCCATTTTTAATCCGTGAGCGAAGCGAACACATATAATTATGCATTATGAATTATGCATTATGAATTGAAATTTGCCGATGTTTGTGGTATAATGGTACATATGTTGTATAAAGGAGACAATAAATATGTCAGAACGTGAATTTATATTTGAATCAAAATCCCCCATCTGCCATATAGACGCTGTTATTGCCGCTGAGAAAAATGCCTATTATCTTATGCTTTTCTCCTCCATCGAGCACGGCGCTAAAATGCTGAACAGCCTTTGGATATGCAACCGTCACCAAACTCCCGACGAAATGGATCTGAGAGGACTGGAAAAGGGCGAGGGTCCCATTCTCGGAAAGGAAAATGTCTCGGAAATGCAGCCTCAGTACGGCATGGAGTTCAACCCCGACAAGTTCAGCGCTGTCTGGTACGACACCGGCGACGCTGTAGCCATATTCTACGGAAAGAAGCTGATATGCGCCATTCCGCCTATCGTGGGACTTTACGATTTCCCCGGATTTTCAATTTTCGCAAAGGGTCAGACCCGTTATGCATGGGAAATGCCCACAGAGCCCGAGTTTGCACAGAAAATAGAGCAGCAAAGGCAGTTCTGGGAAATTATCCGGCGTGAGGAAACGTGGAAGAAGCTGGAACAGGATTATATCGCCGTCACCGACGAATTTTTCGATGAGCCTCACACCGCCGTCAAGCCCCTCGGCTCTGAGAAATTCCCCAACAGGTCGCTGGTTCAGGGCAGAAAAAATAAAAGTGTCCTCTATGATATCACTGTCGGTGTCAGCCAGTACGCTATGCCAACGGTGGCTAAGGCTTTCGGCAACGACTGCGCCGACCAGAGCCGCATAGAGCTTGCTTTTGCCTGCTATGACAAGTTCAGCCCTCTCATCGACCTCATGGCTGTTGTAATGAAAAGTATCGCCGATATCCCGTGGAGCGAGCGCAGCTTCCTGTGGCACGGTCATACTATAGACTTCCCGAATATCAAGGGCTTTTCCGCACTTCTCCTCGTTGACCCGACTACCATTTTCGGCATGGAAGAACCCAAGTGGAGAAAATTCGGCGGCGGCAGAGTGAACACCCTCTGGATAGTCCCCATATCCGAAGCAGAACTGGAATTCATCCGAATGAAAGGCATTGACGAGCTTATGGAAAGATGCACTTATCAAAGATACCTCCATATTTTCGACAATACGCCTAAGTTTCTGGGATTCTGAAATTCCATCAAAAACAATACAGACCCGAATGTAGGGGCGGATATCATCCGCCCGATGGTCACAATATAATTTGCGGAAACAATATTGTAGGGGCGGCGTTCCGCCGCCCGTGCTCCCGACATTGAATGAAATGTAACCCACGGGAGGGCGAGGGCGCCCTCCCCTACAAGCTGGCGTCAGCTTGACCATTTTCGCACACGGGAGTAAATTCGGGTGCTCCACGGGCGGATGATATCCGCCCCTACTAATCACTAATAACTTATACACTCACCAAAAGGAGATAAATATGAGTTTAAACGATACCCCATCATCCGAGAGAGTCCACATCGGCTTTTTCGGACGGAGAAATGCAGGAAAATCAAGCGTGGTGAATGCCGTGACGGGACAGGAGCTTTCCGTAGTTTCCGACGTCAAGGGTACTACCACCGACCCCGTGACTAAGGCTATGGAGCTTCTCCCCCTCGGTCCTGTTGTCATCATCGACACCCCCGGCTTCGACGACGAGGGAAGTCTCGGCGAACTGCGTGTACGCAAGACAAAGCAGATACTCAACCGCACCGATATCGCCGTTCTTGTTGTGGACAACTCCACAGGGCTCTCTGATACCGACCGCCAGCTTTTGGCTATTTTTAGGGAAAAGAACATTCCCTTTGTCACCGTCTACAACAAGTCCGACCTTGCCCCTAAGTCCGACTGCGCCGAAAACGAGATATCCGTCAGTGCGGTCTGTCGTAAGAATATCCATGAGCTGAAAGAGATGATAGCCCACCTTGCAAAGCGTGAGGGCGAGGAAAAAGTCCTTGTGGGCGACCTGCTCAGCGAGGGCGATTTAGTGGTGCTGGTCACTCCAATTGACGAAAGTGCGCCAAAGGGACGAATGATTCTTCCGCAGGTGCAGGCGATACGTGATATCCTCGACGCCAACGCTGTTAACATCGTCACCAAAGAGACACAGCTTGCGGAAACTCTCCGAAAAATCGGCACAAAGCCACGCATGGTCATTACCGACAGTCAGGCTTTCGGAGTGGTCAGCAAGATAGTCCCCGAGGACATTCCACTGACCTCCTTTTCCATCCTCATGGCGAGATACAAAGGCTTCCTTGAAACTGCCGTCAGGGGCGCTTCGGCTATCAGGGACTTGCAGGATGGCGACACCGTTCTCATTTCCGAGGGATGCACCCACCACCGCCAGTGCGGAGATATCGGAAGCGTGAAGCTCCCTGCCCTGCTGAAAAAGACCACGGGAAAAACGCTGAATATCGCCCTTTCGTCGGGACGGGAGTTCCCCGAGGACCTGTCCCCCTACAAGCTGGTCATTCACTGCGGCGGCTGTATGCTGAACGAGCGTGAGATGGTCTACAGGCGGAAAAATGCCGAAGATCAGGGAGTTCCGTTCACCAATTACGGCATTGCCCTCGCTATGATGAACGGCATTTTAAAGCGAAGTCTCGGCGTATTCCCCGACCTTGCGGAGAGTGTGAAATGAAGAAGAGACTGCCGTACATCATAATTTTTATTGCCATTTTCGCCGTTGAGACCTGCATTGCACTGTTCGTTCACGATAACTTTGTTCGTCCGTATGTGGGGGACATTATCGTCATGTGGGCGGTGTACTGTCTTGCACAGATAATACTTGGGGGACGGTTCGGCTCATACAAGGTCGCTGTCGGTTCACTGGTGTTCGCCTTTGCTGTGGAGATATTGCAGAAATTCCACATTGCCGATGTTATGGGTGTTGAAAACCCCATACTCCGCACCATAATCGGCACAAGCTATGCCACGGCTGATCTTTTGTGCTATCTGGCAGGAACGGCGTTTATTTTTCTCGGGATATTTTTATACGGGAAGTTTAAGAAAGGTACATGAGTTGTGCGTAGCTGGCGGACAGGTTTGTGTGCCGGTCGTGGACAAAAATGAAGTTAATGATATTTTTGACGGGCGTTTTTGGAGCGCCCGTTAATTATTGATTTGAATCAAAATTGTGTAGGGGCTGCCTTTGGCAGCCCTCAAAAATATAGTATCAGTAAATTCCATTGTGACCCACGGAACGCCGGGTGACTCCCTGTAGTACAGGGAGATGTCAGCGAAGCTGACAGAGGGTACGGGCAGCAGTTAGCTGCGGCGTTCCCTACACATTGGTTCAAGATATTTTACGTGAACGGCACGGGCGGCGAGGCGCCGGCTCGGTTTAATTTTTTACGATTTGTTCACAAATTTAGTCAAAATCTTATTGACAAGCATTTGTTTAGTCAGTATCAGTTAGATGGTTGGACGGTATCGTGGCAAAACGGGCGATTAGATATTGCGCCAGAATACTTGTATGAGCGTGGAACGGTGTTGAGAT
>JAFVBU010000145.1 GCA_017479805.1 Ruminococcus sp. | reverse complement strand
GACAAGCGAAGCGAAGTCTCACGGCTGTTCCACAGCACTCCCCTCGGCTTGCCCGACGAAATAACTTCCCTGATGCATATAAGTATAGAAATAAAAAATAACAATTAATAAGCAGGAGAACTGAAATGCCTGTTATAACAGTTACTCAAATCAACAAATACATCAGCTCCATTCTCAAAGGCGACCGCAATTTGCAGGGAGTTATGGTCAAGGGCGAAATATCAAATTTCACCCTCCACTGGAAAAGCGGTCATATGTACTTTACCCTGAAAGACAGGGAAAGCGCCGTAAAATGCGTTATGTTCGCTTCGGCGGCTTCACGGCTGAAATTCGCTCCCGAGGACGGCATGGCTGTGGTCTGCTCGGGAAGTATAAACGTCTACGAGCGTGACGGCGTGTATCAGCTTTACGTCAACGATATCCTCCCCGAGGGCGCAGGTGCGGCAAGTGTTGCACTTGAACAGCTTAAAAAGAAGCTGGCTAAGGAGGGCATTTTCGATACGGCGCACAAGCGTCCCATGCCGCCCTTGCCCCGAAAAATAGGCGTTGTTACGTCACTGAGCGGTGCGGCTGTCAGGGACGTCATAAACGTTCTCACAAGGCGCTATCCTCTCTGCGAGGTCTATGCGGTGGATGCACTGGTGCAGGGCGAGGGCGCTCCCGACTCCATATGCCGTGGTATCCTCAGAGCCGAGGCGGCAGGCTGTGATGTGGTCATAGTCGGACGTGGCGGAGGTTCAAGTGAGGACCTGAGCGCTTTCAATGCGGAAAAGGTGGCTTATGCGGTCTACAACTGCAAAGTTCCCGTGATATCGGCTGTTGGGCACGAGACCGACGTATCAATTACCGATATGGCGGCTGATCTTCGTGCGCCTACACCGTCTGCTGCGGCTGAACTGGCTGCTCCCGATATTGCGTCCCTTTACGAAAAGATAAATATTTTACAGCGCCGTGCCGAGAAAAGTACTTTAGCGGTCTTTGACAGAGCAGTTGACCGATTTACCGCCCTCAATGCAAGGCTGTCGGCGCAGTCTCCCGAAAACCGCCTCAAACTCAGCGGCGAAAGGCTCGGCTCACTGGAAAAGCGGCTCTCACAGTCAATGGCGAGATATCTGGAAAGACTGGACTCACAGCTTACGAACCGCATAGGCAGACTGGAGTCGCTGAGTCCGCTGAAAGTCCTGTCGAGGGGCTATTCTCTGGTTTACAGCGGCGAAAAGCTGCTGAGCAGTACCGAGGGGCTGAATGTGGGGGACACTGTGAATATTCGCTTCGGACAAGGCTCTGCGGAGGCTGAGATAAAGGCTGTGAGAAATGAGGTTGAAAGCAATGGAAGAAAAACTGACGTTTGAAGATAATATGACAAGGCTCGGAAGTATAGTTGCCGAGCTTGAAAAAGGCGATATCCCGCTGGAAAAGGCTGTTGAGCTTTACGGTCAGGGGATAAAGGCTGCGGCTGTTTGCAGAAAGCAGCTTGACGAGGCACAGATAAAAATAACGGAGGATGACGGCACATCACCGTCAGAAAAGTAATTATGAGTGATTTTAATAGTAAAATGAATGAATATATCGGCAGGGTGGAGGCTGACCTGAAAAAGTACAATGCCCACTCCCATGCCACTGACCCTCAGAAAAATCTCATCGAGGCTATGAATTATTCCCTCGAAGCAGGCGGCAAGCGTATCCGCCCCGTGCTGGTGTACGCTTTCTGCGAGGCGCTCGGCGGTGACCTTGATACTGCTGCTGCTCCTGCGGCGGCTATCGAGATGATACATACCTTTTCCCTTATCCACGACGATCTCCCTGCTATGGACAACGATGACTTCCGCCGTGGCAAGCCATCATGTCACAAGGCTTACGGCGAGGCTATGGCTATCCTTGCAGGCGACGCTCTTTCGGTGCTGCCCTATGAGATAATTGCCGACGACACTCAGCTCACCGCTGAACAGAAGGTCATGCTCATTTCTCTCGTTGCTCGTGCCGCAGGTAAATCAGGTATGATCGGCGGACAGGTCATCGATATGGAGAGTGAGGGCAAGACCGATCTAACCGAGGCTGAACTGGAGAACCTCTACCGCCGCAAGACAGGCGAGCTTATCTCCGTTTCATGCGTTATGGGATGTATGTGTGCAGGTACGGCTTCTCCCGATGTGCTGTATTCTGCCGCTGACTACGGCTTCAAGCTGGGACTGGCATTTCAGGTCATCGATGATATCCTCGATGTGACAAGCACCACCGAGGAGCTGGGCAAGCCTGTGGGAAGCGATGCGGAGGAGAACAAGACCACCTACGTATCTCTTTTCGGACTGGAAAAAGCCCGTGAGACAGCCAATAAGCTGACTAATGAGGCTATGGCTTGCCTTGACATCATTGAGGACAATTCATTCCTGAAACAGCTTACAGAAATGCTTCTTAACAGGAAAAACTAAGACAAAGGAGCTGCGGACTTCGCTCCGCATTGCATAAAATGAAGGAAAATACGAACAGACCCGATAAAGTTTCCCTCGGAGAGCTGGAACTGCCGAAAGATCTGAAAAATCTTTCCCTTCCGCAGTGTGCCGCTCTCTGTAAGGAGATAAGAGGCATACTTATCTCCACCGTTTCCAAAAACGGAGGGCATCTTGCTTCAAATCTCGGTGCGGTAGAGCTGACTATGGCTATACACCGCAATTTCGATTCCCCCAATGACAAGATAGTCTGGGATGTGGGACATCAGGCTTATACCCATAAGATACTCACAGGCAGACTGGAACAGTTCTCCTCGCTCCGTCAGGAGAACGGCATTTCGGGCTTCCCCAAGCCCGAGGAATCGGAGCACGACACATTCATCAGCGGTCACAGCAGTACATCCGTTTCCGTTGCCTGCGGTATTGCCGAGGCTATGCGTATGCAGGGAAAGGACAACTATACCGTCGCTGTTATCGGTGACGGCGCTATGACAGGCGGAATGTTCTACGAAGCAATGAACAACTGCGGAAGGGATCACCGCAATAATCTCATCGTTATCCTCAACGATAACAATATGTCAATATCCAAAAGCGTCGGCTCGCTTTCAAAATATCTCACCACTCTCCGCAGCAGCGAGAATTACTACAAGACCAAGGAAGCTGTGAAAAAGGGACTGAAAAAGATACCAATAGTGGGAAACAGCGTCCAGAAGGGTATAAAGAACGTCAAGGATTCGGTAAAATCCAACATCCTTGAGCAGAACACCATGTTCGAGGATATGGGCTTCATCTACCTCGGACCCGTCAACGGTCACAGTCTCACCGAGCTGGAGGAGGTGCTGCACACCGCCAAGCACTACCACCAGCCCGTTTTCATCCATGTCAAGACCACAAAGGGCAAGGGCTACGGTCCTGCCGAGAAGAATCCCGGGGAGTACCACGGTATATCACGCTTCGATATAGCTACGGGAAATCCCGAGGTCTCCGCTGAGGACAGCTACTCTACTGTTTTCGGCAAGGAACTGGTGAAAATAGCCGAGAATGACAGCAGGATATGCGCCATCACCGCCGCTATGAAGTACGGCACAGGCTTACAGTATTTCCGCTTCCGGTATCCCGAGAGATTCTACGATGTGGGAATTGCCGAGCAGCACGCTGTCACCTTTGCGGGGGGACTGGCTTCAATGGGCATGATACCTGTGTTTGCGGTGTACTCCACGTTCCTGCAAAGAGCCTATGACCAGCTTGTGCACGATGTTGCCATCGGAAAGCTCCACGTGATACTGGGCGTTGACCGTGCAGGCGTGGTGGGTGAGGACGGCGAGACCCATCAGGGACTGTTCGACGTCCCCATGCTGACCACCATCCCCAACACCGTGATATATTCTCCCTCGTGCTACGAGGAGCTGCGGATGTGTATGAAAAAGGCTATATATATGGATAAGGGGCTGTGCGCCATCCGTTACCCGAGAGGTGCGGAGAGCGCTTCTGTGAGAAAGCTCAGTCTCGGCACGGAGTACATCTTCATGCGTGAGAACAACAGTGACACTCTTATCATAAGCTATGGCAGGCTTTGCGGCTCGGCACGAAAGGCACAGGCTGTGCTGAAAGACGAGGGCATCAACTGCGACCTTTTGAAGCTGACAAAGATATTTCCACTTGACCGAAAGCTCATTCCCGAAATGAAGAACTACAAGCATATCGTATTCTTCGAGGAGGGCATGGGAAACGGCGGTATATCCGAGAAAGTCGGTGAAATGCTGGCTGAGAGCGGCTACAGCGGAGACTACGGCAGAGTTGCCGCAGAGGGCTTCGTGAAGCAGGCTTCCGTTAAGTCGTGCCTTGACAAAATGGGGCTGAGCAGTAAGAAAATGGCGGAATATATCAGAAACAGGAGCGGAAACAATGGCAAGGCTTGACGCTGAACTGGTGGCGAGAGGTATCGCCCGAAGCCGTGAAAGGGCAAAGGAAATGATAGCCGCAGGAAGTGTCACAGTCAACGGCATAACGGCGAAAAAAGCCTCGGACAGCGTGTCGGCTGAGGACGTTGTGGAGTCCTGCGAGGAGGAAATATACGTCGGCAGGGGAGCGCTGAAGCTGGAAAAGGCGGCGGCTGAGTTCGGGCTGGACTTCACAGGAAAGGTCTGCCTCGATATCGGCGCTTCTACGGGCGGATTTACCGACCTTATGCTGAAAAACGGCGCTGAACACGTTTTTGCCGTGGATGTTGGACACGGTCAGCTCGCACCTGCTCTGTGTGCGGATGAGCGTGTCACCAATATGGAGGGCACGGATATCCGTAACATAAGCGCCGGGGATATAGGCGGTCAGGCGGACTTCATCAGCGTAGACGTTTCGTTTATTTCATTGACAAAGATACTGCCAAAGGTCTGCGAGCTCCTGAAAGACGGAGCGGCGGCGGCGGTGCTGATAAAGCCGCAGTTTGAGGCAGGCAAAAGGGACATCGGCAAGCACGGCATAGTCAAGGACAAAAAGGTGCATATCCGTGTGCTGACGGAGATAGACAGCTTTGCGTCAGCCATCGGTCTTATCTGCGAAAAATACACGTTTTCCCCCGTAAAGGGCGGAAGCGGCAATATAGAGTATCTGGTGAAGCTGTGCAAAAGGAGCGGCACTCCCGTGGCGCACGACTTTAAAGCACTGACAGAAAGAGCCTTCACCGAACTGTAAGGAGAGAGTTATGAAAGCGGCGTTATACCCGAATTTTCAGAAAAAAAACGCACTTAGCTGTGCACGTGAGGCTTGCGATGTGCTGGCACGTGCAGGCATAGAAACAGCCGTAAGCGGTGAATTTATGAAGGATTTTTCCGACAAGCCCCATGTGATATTCGAGGATATGAGCATTTCGGCTGAGACTGCCGATGTTGTTATCGCTATCGGCGGCGACGGTACTATACTCCGCTGTGCAAAATATCTCATCGGCAAGGATACCATGCTTCTGGGCATAAATACGGGAACTCTCGGCTTCATGGCAGGTCTGGAGTCCGACCAGCTCGACAAGCTGAAAAAGCTGAAAACAGGGGACTTCGAGGTCTCGGAGCGAATGACCCTCGATGTGGTGCGGCGTACTCCCGAGGGCGAAAAGGTCTGTACCGCTCTCAATGAGGTGCAGGGACGCTCGGCGAGCTTCAGAATATGCGATTTTGAGGTGTATTCCGAGGATTATCTCGTGGGAAGATACCGTGCGGACGGCGTTCTTTTCAGCACTCCCTCGGGCTCAACTGCCTACGCTCTTTCCGCAGGCGGTCCCATCATCGAGCCTGACCTTGAATGTATCGAAATGACGCTGATCTGCCCTCATTCGCTGTTTTCGAGGGCAACACTCTTTGCGGCAGGACGCAGACTTCGTATGAAGAACACAACTCCGCCGTCCCGTGGAGAATCGATGGTCATAAACGTTGACGGCGAGCACTTCTGCGACCTCCACGAAAATGAGTCCATCGAGATATACAGGGGAAGCAAGAATATAAAATTCATCGATATAATAGGAAATTCCTTCCATGAGTCACTCTGCACGAAAATGTGCAAGCCAATAAAGTAGGTGAACGGATATGAAGAACCGCAGACAGGAGATCATACTTGAAATAATAACCGAACAGCCCGTAGGTACGCAGGATATGCTGATAAAGCTCCTCAGTGACCGTGGCATAAAGACCACTCAGGCGACCCTTTCAAGGGATATCCAGCAGCTCAATCTGTTGAAGCAGCGTGACGTTAACGGCGAATTCCGCTACGTTTTGCCTGCGGCGGCGGCTACGGAAAAAAGCCTTTTTGAGGAAGCCGTTATTTCTGTTGACTACGCCATGAACATCATCGTGCTGAAATGCCGTGCGGGTATGGCGCAGGGAACTTGTGCGGCTATTGATTCTGTCAACCATCAGGGCATTGTGGGAACTATCGCAGGTGACGATACCATATTCATCCTCGTCAGAACAGAGGACGAGGCGAAAAAGCTGTCGAAACAGTTCAGGAGCGAACTGTTCCTGAGGAGGTAAAGCAGTCTAAATGTTAAAAGAGATATACATCAGCAATCTTGCAGTTATCAAGGAAGCTGTCATCCCACTGGAAAAAAAGCTGAATATCTTCACAGGCGAAACGGGCGCAGGCAAGTCCATCCTCATCAACGGCATAAACGCTGTTTTAGGTCAGCGCTGCTCTAAGGATATCGTCCGCACAGGCTGCGACAAGGCGGTCATTACCGCCCTGTTTACCGAGCTTTCGGAGGAGGTATGCGAAAAGCTGGACGAGCTGGGGATCTCTCACGACAGCGAGGAGATAACCGTTACCCGTGAGATAAGTGCCGACGGCGGAAGCGTTGCACGTATCAACAGCCGCACCGCTTCGGCTTCGCTGCTGAAAGAGATCGGCGCTATGCTCATAAATATACACGGTCAGCACGACAACCAGATACTTCTGGACAGCGAAAGGCATTTGCAGATACTGGACGGCTTCGGCGGTGACAATACTCTGCTTGAGCAGTACCGTGTGACATTCCGTGAGCTCCAGCAGACCGCAAGGAGACTGGGCGAGCTGAAAAAGCGTGAAAAGGAAAGCGCTTTCCGTCAGCGTGAGCTGAACGAGATAATCGACGATATAGGCGAACTGGAAATTTCCGCAGGCGAGGATGAACAGCTTGAAAAGGAGTATTCCGCTGCGAAAAATTCCGAGAATATCATCATAGCCGTGAAAAATGCGGTAAATGCCATAATCGGCGAGGATGCGGCGAACGATATGCTGGTATCCGCTGAAACGGAAATTGCAGGATATACCGACGATAATGCCAAGTTGTCGGAGCTTTACGAAAGGCTTTCCGCTGCCGAGATAGAGCTTTCGGATATCGCCTCCGAGCTTGAAGCTGCGGCTGACAGGATAGAGCTGGACGGTCAGCGTCTGGACTACTTAGCTGACAGGTTGGGGGCTATAAATAAGCTGAAAAGGAAGTATGCCACAGATTGTGACGGACTTGTCAAACTCTACGACGAAGCCTGCAAGGATATCATGCAGCTCGAAGGCTCGGGGGACGAGATAATTGCCCTCACCGAAAAGCGTGAACAGCTTCTCCACACCGTTACCGAGCAGGCAAAGGCACTGTATGAGTACCGTGAACAGCTTGGAAAAAAATTTGCGGAGCAGGTCACGGCAGAGCTGGAATTCCTCAATATGTCGGGAGTTGTCATAGCAGTTCGCCACGAAAAGGGCAAGCTGACCGTAAACGGCATGGATACGGTGGAGTTCCTCATTTCCGCAAACAAGGGCGAAGAACCGAAGCCCATCTCAAAGATAGCATCGGGCGGTGAGCTCTCACGAATAATGCTGGCACTGAAAAGCGTTATCGCCGACAAGGACAGCATCCCGACCATGATATTCGATGAGATAGACACGGGAGTAAGCGGCAAGGCGGCCCAGAAAATAGGCATAAAGCTCCGTCAGATAGGCAAGGTTCGTCAGGTCATCTGCGTTACCCACCTTTCGCAGATAGCTGTCATGGCGGATAATCACCTTATGATCGAGAAGTCCGTGGTGGACGACCGCACCGAGACCCATGTTACTCAGCTTGACATGAACGGCAGAGTTGCAGAGGTTGCGAGAATAATGGGCGGTGACAATCCCAGTGAGCTTATGCTTGACAATGCAAGGGCGGAGATAGAAAAGGCGTGTGCCGAGGACTGATCGGCTTGCCCGACGAAATAACTATCAGAATAAAAAGGAGACATAAATGGCGAATGTAATAATCGAAGGAATAGTTGCTTGCTTCATAGTTCTCATTGCCTGCGTGGTGGGGATAGCCAACGGTCCTGTGAACATGGTCTGCCTGTACGAGCAGGAGGTGCAGAAAAGAGTGATCGAAAAGGGACTTATCACCGAGGAAAAAATAAAGCACAACGCCGATCTTTTCAGGCTGTTCGGAATGATGCCCCTCATCATTTTCATTGTCGTGGCAGTTTACGGTGTCAACGGCGCAAGAGGCTTCGGCGAGGGCTTTTGGCAGATGACTGTTATCGCTCTCATGGAGGGACTTTTCGACCGCCTGTTCATCGACTATTACTGGGTCGGCAAAACTAAGGCGGGGGATATCGAGGGAACAGAGGACCTGAAACCGTACATCTACGGCAAGTCTCTGGCTGTGAAATGGCTCAGCACCGTTGTCGGATATCCGCTTATTACGGCGCTTATCGCACTTATAATGTCATTCATACTTAAATAAGGCGGAGGAATCCTATTGAAACTATACGTCACAAGACACGGACAGACCGACTACAACAAGGATGAGATCATCCTCGGTACAACTGATCTGCCCCTTAACGAAACGGGTCTGGCGCAGGCTCGGGAACTGGCTGAATATGCCGAAAAACTGGGGGATATAGATATTATCATATCCTCGCCCATGAACCGTGCGCTGACCACTGCAAAAGCTGCCGCCGAAAGGTGCGGACTGGATATCATCATTGACGAAAGACTGAGAGAATGGAATTACGGCGAATACGAGGGCAGGTCACGCTTTACTGAGGGATTTGCGGAAAATAAGGTAAACTTCGGCGTGAGAATGGGTCGGAGCGGCGAATCCCTCCTGCAGCTGAGCCACCGTGTTTACTCCGTTTTGGACGATATAAAGGCAAACTACAAAGATAAAAACGTCCTCGTCGTCTGCCACGGAGGGATATGCCGTGTTATCGAGACCTACTTCAATAATATGACAAATGAGGAATACTCAAACTGGTTCATGGGCAACTGTCAGGTCATTGAGTATACTCTTTAGCGGAGGAGTTTATGAAAATAGGAGTGGATTATTACCCCGAACACTGGAACGCTGAGCTGTGGCATAAGGATGCCGAAATTATGGCGAAAAGCGGTGTTCAGACGGTTCGTATAGGCGGTCTCGGATGGTCGGGGCTCGAACCGAGAAGCGGTCAGTTCAACACGGGCTGGCTGGATGAGGTACTGAAAACATTTACGGCGCTGAATATGGAGATAGTTCTGTGTGTGCCCACAAATGCTCCGCCATTGTGGATGTATGATGAGCACCCCGAAATTATGCGTACCGATGCCGAGGGCAATATGACCGAGGAAGGATTTATCGGCAAATACTGCGTTAATTCCCATATCTACAGGGCATATGCCAAGCGCCTGACAGAGACTTTGGCAAGGCGCTACAGCAGAGTGACGAGCATTGTGGCATGGCAGGTCGATCACGATATCGAAGCCTATCAGTGCTGCTGTCCGTCCTGTGTGGAGCGGTTCAGAACGTGGCTTCTGGAAAAATACGACAATATCCAGAACATCAACATGGCGCTGAGCGGTGACCCGTTCGGCGGATATTATACCGATATATCGCAGGTCCGTCCGCCTGCAATGTTCCCGAAGGAGTGGCGTGACCCGTCGCTTTGCCTTGAATATCTGCGGTTCACCTCAGAGAGCGTTATCGACTTCATCCGTGACCTGACCATGACCATCAAAAAGGAGATACCCAAAGCAAAGGTCACTACCGATACCTCGCTGGGAAAGACTGCTCCCGATGTGTACAAGCTGTACAGTATGCTGGATTTTGCGGCTTACGACAACTATCCGTCCACCGAGCTTTATGTTGACGGCGAGGCTGTCGGCTCAAAGGCGTTCTATCTCGACATGATGAGAGGCTTGAAAGGCACGGGATTCTGGGTAATGGAGCAGCTCAGCGGCTCTGTTATGAAGAAGAATTACATTGCACCTGCCCCGAAGCCCGGGATGGTGAAAGGCTACGCTTTGCAGGCGCTCGCTCACGGTGCGGATACTGTCATCCACTACCGCTGGAGAACTCCTCTCAGCGGTGCTGATATGTTCAGACACGGTATCCTCAATCACAGCAACGTCCCCTCAAGGCGCTTTCTGGAATTTGTGGAGCTTTGCAAGGTTGCGGCAGGACTGAATGTTATCGATACCACCGAGCTTGTATCCGATGCGGCGATAATCTATTCTCCCGAGTGCGACCGTGCACTGAAAATACAGCCTCAGTCCGAGAAATTCAGCTACATGGGACAGCTTAAAAAATTCCATGCGGCATTTGCAGGTTTTGGCGCAAATGTGGACATAGTTCCGCCAACTGCCGATCTTTCGAGGTATAAGGTGGTAGTTGCGCCGTCGCTGTATATATGCGAGAAAAAAGCCTCCGAGAACCTTTACCGCTATGTGGTGCAGGGCGGAACGCTGGTAATGACCAACAGAAGCGGTGTAAAGGACACCAATAACAAGTGCATTATGGACGCTCTCCCGACGGTATACAAGGAACTTGTGGGTGCGGAGGTCAGGGACTATGACCCCATCGGCAACGGTGAGCGCTCTATCAAGGATTTTGCAGGCAACGAGTTTGTGTGCCGAAGCTGGTGCGATATCCTTGAACTTACAACAGCAAAGGCTTATGCGGAATATAACGACGATTTCTACCGCTGCTGCCCTGCGGTGACCATGAACAGGTACTGCGGAGGCGTGACCTACTATGTGGGAACGGTATGCGACAGCGATTTCTACGAGAGCTTTGTGGGAAATATCATGACACAGACGGGTATGCCGAAGCTGAAGGATATGCCCGACGGTATCGAGGTGACCACACGTACAAACGGTCTGGATGAGTACATTTTCTTTTTCAACAACTCGGGCAACACTGTGGAAATTCCGCTTCCAAAGGCTATGTACAGCCTTATCGACCAAAAAGGCAAGGAAAAGCTGGAGGTCGAGCCGTTTGGAATGGAGATCGTCAGAAAGTAGGAGATTATGAAGATAGTTCTTCAAAGAGTGAAATATGCAAGCGTAAAAGTGAACGGCGAGACTGTCGGCAGTATAGATACGGGATTTCTTCTGCTTTTCGGTGTGGGACAGGACGACACCGAGGAGGAATGCCGCAGACTTGGGGACAAGATAGTTGGATTGAGGATTTTTTCCGACGAGAACGATAAGATAAATCTTGACCTTGAAAAGGTGAACGGCGAGATACTGGTAGTGCCGCAGTTTACACTTTATGCGGACTGCCGAAAGGGAAACCGACCGAATTTCATACAAGCGGCTAAACCTGAGGATGCGAACAGATTGTTTGAGTATTTTGTGGAGTATCTGAGGGGGAAAGGGAAGCACGTGGAAACGGGGGAGTTTGGTGCGGATATGAAGGTGGAATTGCTGAATGATGGACCGTTTACGCTGATATTGGAATAATAAAAAGAAAAAGAAAAAAATAAAAAAGCGGCGAAGCCGCTTTTTATTTTTTTGTTTTTTCTTTATCTTTTTTGTTTATCGCTTCTGCTATCTTCCTAAATATCGGCGCCGCTGCATCATTCCCATACCCCCCATCCTCAATCAGCACCGTCACCGCATACCTCGGCTCTCCCGACGGAAAAAATCCCGTTATCCACGCATTGCACAGCTCCTCTCCCTTACTGTCAAACCGTCCCGTTTGAGCAGTCGAGGTCTTTGCACCCACTGAAATGCTTCTGCTCCGTGCGTTGGAATTTCTATTATCCCACACCGCTGACACCATCATTTTCCGCAATTCTGCCGCTGTTTCCTCGGTCATAACCCGTGAGATCCTCGGCGGTTTCTCGTCAGCTGTAAACTCTCCGTCAACGGTAAGTCCCTTTATAAGCCGAAGTACAGGCATTTCTCCGCCGTTTGCAATGGCACAGGCAAGCTGGGTTATCTGCAAGGGAGTGGCGGTAAGTTTCCCCTGACCAAATGAAAAATTCGCAAGCTCCGCCTGTATCTGCAAGTTCCCGACCGTCGGCAAAACACCTGCCGAGCCGATCATTCCCGAGCAAAGCTGATTTTCCCTGCCGAAGCCGATATTATAGGCAAGTTCACGGTATTTCCGCACATCCAGACACTTTGCAAGGCTAATAAAATAGGTGTTGCATGAGTTGGTCATAGCCGTTTTCATGTCCTGCAAGCCGTGACCGTCAGACTTGTGGCAGTTGAAGATCTGACCGCCGATATCGGTCATTCCCGAGCAGTCGTACATCATGCCGCCGAAGCCCTCCTCTATAGCTTCTGCGGCGGTGACCAGCTTGAAAATCGAGCCGACGCTGTAAGAATAGAGACAGCGGTTTATCAGCGGACAGTCCTCATCGCTGACCGCCTTGTCAAGCTCGTCAATACGGTACTGCGGAAAGCTCACCATTCCCAGTATATCGCCGTTTTTGATATCCGCCGCCACTATTGCGCCCTTCTTTATTCCCTTGCCACAATCCTCGCAGATACGCTGTATATCCTCGTCAAGAGTGGTCACCACACCGCCCTTTACCGCATCGCTCCGAACGACCTTTTTGCCGTCGCCTATCATCACGTGCCCGAAGCCGTCCATGATGTAGGTCACACTGTTCTCGCCGTTCTGATTCCGCAATATACCATCGTATGCGTACTCGATACCGTCCGCTCCCCGACCGTCCGAGAGATAGCCTGTCACATGGCAGGCAGTCTGACCGTCGGAGTACCTGACAGGTAGCTGAAACACCGTCAGACCGTCGCTTTCGGGAGTATCCTCTGAACACTCGAACACAAAGGGCTTGCCCTCGGAGAATTTGCGGTGAAAATCGTCCTTATCGACAGCATACGTGGCTGTTTCCTGCTCATTCACCGCACTCGGCACAACTGCGGCTTTGTAGATACTTTTTGTGTTGACGAGGGGGCGCATATTTCTGTCATAGACCGTGCCTTGACTTTCGCCTGCATTTATGGTAAGCTCGGCATTTTTCTGAGCGGCACGAACGTAGTCCTGTTTGACGGCGAGAGCGTAGTAGTCCACAGCGAGGAGGGTGAAAAGGATGAAGAAAGCGGAGATTATCAGGATGATTCGGTTTTCGCATTTTTTGCGCTGCATAGTATCACCTCAGGGAGAGTATGGGCAATAATAAAAGGAATAAACAAAAGAAAAAATAAAAAAGCGGCGTAGCCGCCTAATAGAGGGAGTCCAGAGGGTTCACAACCCTTTGGCAGAGGGTGAACGAGGGGGACAGCGTCCCCCTAAAAAAGCAGTCAGTCCAGCGCAGCGTGGACTGACGG
>JAFVBU010000144.1 GCA_017479805.1 Ruminococcus sp. | reverse complement strand
GGCGGTGCTGACGGCCCTACTGCAATATTCCTGACCACCCGTCTTGCACCTCATCTTCTCGGACCTATCGCTATCGCTGCTTACTCCTACATGGCTCTCATCCCAATGATACAGCCTCCGCTCATGAGACTTCTCACCAACGAGAAAGAGCGTAAGGTAAAGATGGAGCAGTCAAGACAGGTATCCAAGACAGAGAAGATAATCTTCCCCATCATCGTTGCAATGTTCGTTATCCTGCTTCTCCCCTCAACAGCTCCGCTTATCGGCTGCCTTATGCTGGGCAACCTCTGGAGAGAGTGTGGAGTTACAGAGAGACTTTCTGACACAGTTCAGAACGCTCTCATGAACATCGTAACAGTATTCCTCGGAATCTCCGTCGGCGCTACAACAGCCGCAGACAGATTCCTCTCACTGGAAACTATCAAGATCATCGTTCTCGGACTTACAGCATTCTGCTTCTCTACAGTCGGCGGACTTTTAGTTGGTAAGATCATGTATAAGCTGTCAGGCGGCAAGATCAATCCTCTCATCGGTTCCGCAGGCGTATCCGCAGTTCCTATGGCTGCGAGAGTATCGCAGATGGAAGGACAGAAGGCTAATCCTTCAAACTTCCTGCTCATGCACGCAATGGGACCTAACGTAGCAGGCGTTATCGGCTCTGCTATCGCAGCAGGCTTCCTCCTTGCAGTATTCAAGTGATCATGATGTAAAAAAAGCCATAGTATTCTTTTCGGGATACTATGGCTTTTTTATTTGGTATTGTTACTTCTGCTTCGGCAATAAAAGCCGATAATTCTTTCGTCGGTCAAGCCGAGGGTGGTGCTTGCTTAACAGCCGTAAGCCGAGGCTTCGCCGCTTTTTTTATTTTAGTGTTGATATATATTCCTGTATTGCCGCTTCTGCATCATCACAGCGCTTGCGGAAGTCCGCTGCCGATATCCTCATCGCCCCATTGCCGAGAATTATCATCTGCTCCACTCCGTCCGAGGTCGCCACACGTACACGGTGCTCCTTTGAAAGCTCATGTGTCACACGCTCGATATAGGTATCGGCAGTCTCGGATTCCTTTGTGAAAACGATGTTGATATTGCAGTATTTCTCCACCTCACGGTGCTTGCCCTTGACCCTGTAAGCGTCGAAAACCAGTATCAGCTCACAGCCTGCGTAGCCCTGATAATTGCACATACGCTTCACAAGCTCGGCTCTGGCGGCGTCAAGGTTCTCGTCGGCAATTTTTTTTAGGTCGTCCCATGCGAAAATGATGTTGTAGCCGTCCACAAGCAGATAATCGGGACCCGTATAGTTCGGCGGGCTAACCTTTTTCGTGCTCAGGTCGGGAGCGGCTTTGGTCTTTTTGAAAGCCTTCCTCGGGTCACGGGCTATCTTGCCGTAGGTCATCTCGAATATCTCCATCAGCTCCTCGTCCGACACAGCCTTTTTCACGAACTCAGCGGCTCGCCTTGTCTTTATTTCGGGTTCTTCGGTCTCGTCACCGCTGTCCGCAAGACATGGCGGCAGGTGCATATAGTCCTGAACCTCGTCCCACTTGATAACGAAGCCTGCGCCGTGCGAGCAGAACACGGAATCAGCGGTATTTTCGGTGTCGCCGTCGCAGTCATAGCCGATATCGGAAATGACCTGCTCGGCATTGTGGCACTCACGGTAGCCGCCCGAGGTGCAGGTGAGCCGTCCCTTGCCCCTTGTGTAGCTTATGACAGTCTCATGGTAGCTGTTCATCTCCGACACGGGGGCAGTTCCCGTAATGACGGTCATTTCCCCCATACTTTCGGGAGTTCCGAACTCAGCGGACATATTTTGCAGGTCGTTGATGGCTCGTCCCACGTTCTCGGAGGGTATCTCCAAAGTATAGCTGTACCACGGTTCAAGGAGAACGCATTGATTGCGGCGCAGACCGTTGCGGACTGCACGGTAGGTCGCCTGACGGAAGTCGCCGCCCTCAGTGTGCTTCAGATGGGCTTTTCCTGCGGCGAGAGTTATCTTCATATCGGTTATGGGCGAGCCTGTGAGAGTTCCCACGTGGGTCTTTTCTTCAAGGTGAGTGAGGATGAGCCTCTGCCAGTTGAGGTCGAGGTCGTCCTGATGGCAGACCGTATCGAACGCCAGACCGCTTCCACGTGGCAGGGGTTCGAGGATAAGGTGCACCTCCGCATAATGCTTCAGCGGCTCGTAGTGACCCACACCCTCGGAAATACCGCTGACAGTCTCCTTGTAGGTCACCGCACCGTCGGCAAACTGCAACGTATAGCCGAATCTTTCGGATATTATCCGTGACAGCACTTCAAGCTGTATCGCTCCCATGAGCTGAATGTGTATCTCCCTTAGCTGCTCGTTCCAGACGATGTGGAGCTGTGGGTCTTCATCCTCGAGGATACGCATATCTTTCAGCACATCGTGGGCATTTTTCTCCTCGGGAAGCAGCAGCTTGTAGGTCATTACGGGTTCGAGGAAAACACGTTCGGAGTTGCGGATACTGCCTATGCCCTGCCCTGCATAAGTGCCCGTAAGCCCCGTAACGGCGCAAACCTGTCCAGCCTCCGCCTTGTCGCTGGTCCGGAACTTCTCGCCTGTGTAGAATCGGATGGAGCTGACCTTGCCTGTGACGGTGTGTCCGTCCTGATCGGTGTATTCCAGCTCCTCACGAACAGGCAGAGTTCCGCCCATTATCTTCATGTGGGTCAGACGGCTTCCTTTCGGGTCGTAGGATATTTTGTACACCTTTGCCCCGAACTCCTCACGGCGCTTCGGCTCGACTGTGAAGCGGTCAAGGATGCCGAGGAAAGTGTCAACTCCGTCCATTTTCAGCGCCGAACCGAACATACAGGGGAACAGCCGCCTTTCGGAAACGGCTCTGGCAATATCGCTGTCGGGAAGCTCGCCCTCTGACAGATATTTCTCCATCAGCTCCTCGGAACAGACAGCGGCAGCCTCGCTGATATCTCCCGAAAAATCAGTGCAGAACGGCGACAGCTTCTTTCGCAGTCCGTCGAGAACGTGCTCTCTGTCCGCACCTGTCAGATCCATTTTGTTCACAAAGATGAACACGGGCACCTCGTACTTCATCAGCAGCTTCCAGAGTGTGGAGGTGTGGCTCTGAACGCCGTCAGTGCCGCTTATGACCAGTATTGCATAGTCCAGCACACGCATGGTGCGCTCGGTCTCGGCGGCAAAGTCCACGTGTCCTGGGGTGTCAAGGAGGGTGAATTCGGTGCTGCCTGCCGTAAGCTGTGCCTGTGCGGAGAAGATGGTGATGCCCCTGTCACGTTCGATGGAATTGGTATCGAGGGCGGAATTGCCGTTGTCCACTCTGCCCGGCTTGCGGATAGTTCCCGAGGTGTAGAGCATCGCCTCCGCAAGAGTGGTCTTGCCCGAGTCAACATGGGCGGTGATGCCTAAGGTTATTTTTTTCATAGATATGCTCCATTCACAGCTTATTTGTTTTTATAGTATTTTTTCCAATCTTTATAGGCTTCTTTGTAGGTGTCGTATATGCGGCGCAGACGCCTGTCGCCTTTGAGCCATCGGCTTCTCAGCTCTGCTTCCGACTGTGCGCCGACGAATCTGTAATCGGAAATATTCCAACTGCAATACAGCTTCTTGTAGCCCGAATACTGCGGTACATCGGCAGTTCTGTGAACCATTCTGTTTGCGTCGGTCTTGGGCTTCATAAAATTCTTGCTGCTTCTGCACCTGTCCTTTATGACGGCGAATTTTCTGTAGCTTCTGCTCATGCTGTACACCTCCGTTTTATCGTTACCCCTATTTTACCATATATTACAGTATTTGTCCAGCCTTTGGGTGAGCACATGAACCATTATATCCCGATATTCCGAAGTAAAAATTACATAATTTCTGAAAATTTGAAAAAAAATTACGGAAAGGCTTGCAAAATCATATGAAATAGTGTAAAATAGAAATGTACGTTGTTAAGATATTAACAACAAAAGCGATCTGTCTGCAATATCAGCCGCACAAGGCTTGCGCTCCGACGGATACAAAGTTTATTAACGAAAGGATGTCATACCAATGGCAGGATTAAACAAAGTCACAGTAGAAGACATTAACGTAAAGGGCAGAAAGGTGCTCGTAAGAGTTGACTTCAACGTTCCTATGAAGGACGGCGAGATCACTAACGATAACCGTATCCAGGCTGCTCTCCCAACTATCAATAAGCTGGTAGAAAACGGCGCTAAGGTCGTTCTCTGCTCACACCTCGGCAAGCCGAAGAACGGCCCTGAGGCTAAGTTCTCTCTCGCACCTGCTGCTAAGAGACTGGGCGAGCTTGTCAACACTAAGGTAACTTTCGCAGCCGATGATACAGTTGTGGGCGACAACGCTAAGAAGGCTGTAGCTGCTATGAACGACGGCGAGATCGTTGTTCTTGAAAATACACGTTTCCGTGGCAATGAGGAAACAAAGAACGGCGAGGAATTCTCTAAGGAGCTTGCTGACCTCGTTGACGGCGAAGTTTTCGTTATGGACGCTTT
>JAFVBU010000143.1 GCA_017479805.1 Ruminococcus sp. | reverse complement strand
TTTGTATCGTACTGATGATGTGGGAACACCTTTTTCCAGCGTGCGATAAGTGACGGAGGAACAGGCTGTGCGCCGATATGCATAAGTCTCCACTGGTCAAGCTCGTAGTCCTCTATGCGGATATCTCCCCTGTCGATGGCATCGAGGATATCCTGTGCCCACGGAACGAGCAGCCAAACGATAGTACATCCCTCCTCGGAAACAGTCTCAATGATGGAACGTGGCTTTACGCCTTTGAGCAGAACAGCCTTGCTGCCTGAGTAAAGGCTGCCGAACCAGTGCATTTTAGCGCCTGTGTGGTACAGCGGAGGGATACAGAGGAAAATATCGTCCTTTGTCTGTCCGTGGTGGTTCTGCTCCACCTTAGCGGAATGTACGAGACTGAGGTGCTTGTGGAGAATGGCTTTCGGGAAGCCTGTTGTGCCTGACGAGAAGTAAATAGCCGCATCGTCGTCATCGGTCAGCTTTATCCCGGGTGACGAGCTGCTGCAATTTGCAACAAGGCTGTCGTAGTGCTCCGAGAACGACGGGCAGCCTTCACCAACGTAGAAAAGCAGTCTGTTCTTGCTTATCTCGTCGGCTATCTCCTCGATACGTCCGATGAACTCGGGACCAAACATGAGGATATCGACCTCTGCAAGGTCAAGGCAGTACTTTATCTCGTCTGCGGTATATCTGAAATTAAGCGGAACTGCAAGTGCGCCTGTTTTGAGGACACCGAAGTAAATCGGCAGCCATTCAAGGCAGTTCATCAGGAGGATACCCACCTTGTCGCCCTTCTTCACACCTCTCGAAAGCAGAAGATTAGCGAATCTGTTAGCCTTTTCATCGAATACCTTCCACGTTATCTCACGTCTGTAATGGCACTCGGGGTCGGGCTCGATGAGCTCATATTCTTTCCATGTGATGCGTCTTACCTCGGTTATTTCGGGATTTACCTCCACCAGTGCAACGTCATTGCCGTATAACTCGGCATTTCTTTCAAGCAATTCTGTAATTGGCATTATCCATTTCCTTTCCGTCCATGCAGCTTTTATGCGTGAAAGCGCAAAAGCATAAATTCTTTAAAGCATTAAACTTCTTCTATTTTACCACAAAAACGCCTGAAAGTAAATACTTTTTTGGTTTATTTATCAACAAAAAAGCCGCCGCTATTTTGTAACATCGTACAAATTATAAAGCCTGCACAAAAAAACGTACAGGCTTTTTTATTTTATTCCGATCGTTTGATCAAACCTCAGTATAGTCTGTATCTACAGCCTTTTCTGTATCTTCTGTGGGAGTATACTCCGAGCCCTCGTTGATCTTTACTTCTTCAACGACCTCTACAACGTCAGCCTTGACGAACTGCTCCAGCTTATTTCCGCACTTATCGCAGAACTTCTGCTCCTTTGTTACTGAAGCACCGCACTCGGGGCAGGTGAACTTGTCCTCCAGCTCCATGAGGGACTTCTTTGCCTCTTCAAGCTGCTGATTCTTTGCGATGATATTGTCAACGTCGAAAGCGTACTCCTCCGAGGGTGCTTTGCTGATAGTCTCAAAGAACTTCTTGCCTATCTCCATATAGGAATTGTTGATATCAGCCTCGATCATAGCGATCTCACGCTTGATCCTTGACTTTTCAGCCATCTTCTTCACGTTCTCTGTGCCTGTCTTAGCGCCCTTTGTGACTGTATTGCCGACTGAATCCGCAATATTTTTTACCTGATCAAGAAAACCCATAATAAAAACCTCCGTTCATTTTTCGGGCATAGCCCATCTTTTGTAATATTATTTTACCACATTTGTTCGTATATGTCAAGTGTAGCTTTTCCTCGCTTCACCTGATGTCTTTACTGCGTTGAGCGCACGGACGGCTGCATCTGAAAAATCGCTGCAAACTGTGGAATACAGCGTCATTATCTCATCATCAGCTCCAAGAGTCTCCCCGGGACTGCAATGCATCACTATGCCTGCTGTCATATCGATGGGGTCTTCCTTTGAAAGTCTGCCTGCACCGAGCATGAGTGAGGTCATGCCTATCTCCTCGCTGTCGATGGCAACTATCTTCATCCGCTCGACCGCCCTGACGGTATAGCTGCACCTTGCCTGCGGAAGAAGCGAAGTATCGTCGCAGATACGCTCGTTTCCGCCTTGCAGACGGATGGTCTCACGGAGCACTCCCAGTGCGCTTCCGTCGGCAATGGTCTTTTCAGCCAGAGCCTTGCACTCGGCAAGTGTGCCCTTTCCTGCAAGTCCGAGGATATTCGCCGCCAGCTCTATGCAGACGTCGTAAAGTCCGTCCTTTTTCTTGCCCTGCAATATCTCGATAGCCTCCGAGACTTCAAGGGCGTTGCCAACATTATTGCCGAGGGGACTGTTCATATCCGTAACGATGGCACGGCACTTCTTCCCTGCTGACAGACCTATCTTCTCCATAAGCCTTGCCAGCTTGTCTGCGTCGGCTTTGGTTTTCATAAATGCGCCTGAACCGTATTTCACATCAAGTACGATGATATCCGTATTCATAGCCAGTTTCTTGCTCATTATGCTTGCACAGATCAGCGGTATGCTGTCAACTGTGCCTGTAGCGTTCCTGAGTGCGTATATCTTCTTATCGGCAGGGCATAATTCACCGCTCTGTGCAACGATGGCAAAGCCTGTTTTTTTCAGTATATCACGGAATTCTTCAATGGACAGGTCGGTGCGGAAGCCCTCTATGCTCTCCAGCTTGTCGATAGTTCCGCCTGTGTGTCCAAGTCCCCGTCCCGACATTTTAGCCACGGGAACTCCGCAGGCAGCCGCAATAGGTCCGATAATAAGGCTCGTTTTGTCGCCTACGCCGCCTGTGCTGTGCTTGTCCGCAGTAAGAGGCAGGTCAAGGTGCATGATATCGCCGCTGTCACGCAAAGCAAAGGTCAGCGCAACTGTTTCGTCCTCGGTGAGTCCGTTAAGGCACACAGCCATGAGCCATGCCGACATCTGATAATCGGGAATACTTCCATTGGTATATCCGCTGACGAGCCAGTTTATCTCGTCGGCAGTAAGCGCAGTCCTGCGTTTAGTTTTATTGATGATATCGATAATGTTCATAATTCACCTCCGATTCAAACTTGTATTTATATTTTACCAGAATTCTCGTATTATTTCAATGGTTTTTATGAAAAATCCATGAAAATTTACAAAAAGTTCATTATTATAACACAAGCCGCATAGGGAACTCCCAGCACAGCGCTGCCGATAAGGTTGAACAGGTTCAGCTCCGTGTCTATGCCTGCCATGCTGCCGAAGGTGCACAGCGCAAGCATTGCCGCTATCCCCGAAAAAGTGCCGAATATCGCCGATATAAGGCGGTTCGGGCGCTTTGAATAGTAGTGTATCATTATTAATATGACCACAGCGCAGACCGCTGTGAATATTATGTCCGTGTTCACTTTCTCATCCCTTTATAATAGTATGTACGCAAGGGCGAGTATCAGCTTCATGTCCGCTTTTTCTCTGTAAAGCAGCCATATCAGTGCTGCTGTCAGCAGAACATCGCTGTCCGCCCTGCCCTCGGGGAATATCCTTTGCAGCAGTCCCGACAGCATATCTCCGCCCTTTGCCGTTTTCGGGATATCCCCATGTATTTCGGGAGGTGCAGGCTGTTGATACCTGTGCATTTCCTGAAATCGCTCCATCTGTCTCCTGTCCATGTCCCTGCCGCCGTATACAGCCAATCATCCCACCTCCTACAGTATCTCATTCAGAAGCCCGTTTTCCTTTGCCGCCTCCCACACTGCCATGAGCTTCAGCAGCTTGACTGCCTTGTCTGCCCTTTGCTGACGTTCCTGTTTAAGGTGCGGCTTCAGGGCATTTATGAGCTGTATGTTCCTGTCCTCGGCATCCACTGAGCTGAGAACTCCCGACAGCTTCATAAGTCCGCTTATATCGGGAGCTTCTCCCACAGGCTCATCAGTCCCCTCTTTCATCATCTGCGCCAGCTCCGAGAGCTGCCTGACGCTTTCCTCATCAGACAGCAGCTCACTGAGCTTACCCATTACGTCGTCCATATCCCTTACTTTCCCGACAGCTTTTTGTAAAGCGCCTGTGCCTGGGGTGTGCTCATCAGCTTTTCTATCATCTTCGGGTCATTGACAGCTCGGCGGAATTTCTCCGCATCGTTTTTGTTCATTGCTGCAATTGCGCTGTCAAACTTCCCTGCTTCAAGCTCCTTTTTCAGCTTTTCCGCAGGAACACCGAGCTTTCCGCTGACCGCACCGAGCAGTCCCTCCAGCTTTTTTGGGTCGAATTCTTTTCTTTCCATAAAAACCTCCGCAAAAATGTTGAAATTTCTCAAAATATATGTTATAATATATGAAGATATATTTGCTCCGGCGTAAAAAACTGCACATTTTCGGCAAATATATATTTTCCACAGGGAGGTAAAACCATGCGTATTGTAGTTTTATCGGATACACACGGCAATTTTCATGCACTCGAAAAGGTCATTATGAGGAATACGGACGCCGACTGGATCTTCCATCTCGGTGACGGTGAACGTGAACTGGATATTTTCCTTTACTCCCACCCCGAGCTTGCTCAGAAGATAATCCATGTAGCAGGAAACTGCGATTACAACAGTCTCAGTCCCGAGTATTTCACTCTCCCTGTTATGGACCACAAAATAATCGCTACCCACGGTCATCTTTTCAGCGTGACACACTCTCTTGACAAGCTGAAAGAGACTGCAAGAGAGCTTGGATGCGATATTATTCTGTACGGTCACACACATATCCGTGACGAGCGCTTTGAGGACGGCTTCTTCATCCTGAACCCGGGAAGCGCTTCATGTCCACGTGACGGCGACGTTCCCTCCTTCGGGCACGTTGATATATCCGAAGCAGGCGTCGTTATAAATACCGCAGATGTGTGAGCCGTTTGATATAATATATGCGGCAGCAAAAGAAATGTGAACTGAGAGGAACAAAAAAATGGTGACACACCCGGAATACCACAAAAACAGAATGGATCTTGCTCTGTGCAACAAGATATTCAATATACTCGGATGGATATACATTATTATAACTATTGCCTACGTTCTCGCTGTAGTGCCGATGTTTTTTCTGGCAATGAGCATGAGAATGTCTTTCGGTGCATTTGTTGGCTGTGCCGTTTTCTGCATACCAGCCTGCATCGCACTTGACTGGTACGGAATATACCGCAAGCACCGGAAAGCTGCGATATATGCGATAATACCCGCTTTTGTTGGAATTCTCTTTGTACCCGGCGCTCTGCTTATCGGCATGATCGATCTTTTGCTTTGTGTTATGTCGATAGTGTGCGCCGTATTGGTGTCGATTTTCGGCAAGAAATACCACTATCTTGAGGAACAGGAGGGCTTCCCTCATTTCAGCGAGCTTCACACCGAGGAGGTCAAAAGGAACGAAGCTGCCCTTAATTCCGACCCATATGCAAGGGACGAACGCTTCTATGCGAAAGAGGATGTCCGTGGAAAAATGGACGAGCTCCCCGACGTTACCGAGAAGCTCAGGGCTAAGGAAGATTTGAAAAACGATTATATGGACAGTATCTGAATAGTTAAGGGGAAGTCTTTATACGACTTCCCCTTGTTTATACTCGGCGCTATAGCAAAATATACAGGAAATGCGCCGTAAAAATTTCAAAGAACAAGGAAAACTTTTGAAAGCATACTTTCGTATGGTGAAAAAGTTTTACGCAGTTATTTGGAATTTATACAAGCATTTATGGATATTTTGCTGTAGCGCC
>JAFVBU010000142.1 GCA_017479805.1 Ruminococcus sp. | reverse complement strand
TTTTTGTTTTTGATTTTTACAATCTCGGGTCAACCGACTCACTTTCAAATGCCAGCACTCCAAACGAACACTCATGCACCCTATACAACGGTTCACCCTTAACAAACCTATTCAGAGCCTCCATTCCCAGTGAAAATTCCTTCAATGCCAATGTACGCTTACGATTCAGTGAACGTACTTTCAATCGCTTCAAATGGCTTTTCTCCAGGTACTCAGCCCCGTAGATTATCCTCAGATACTCTCTGCCACGGCACTTCACCGCAGGCTGTAACAGCTTCGAGCACTGCTTAGCCGTATATGTTTCAGGCTTCACGACCATGCCCTCGCCGCCCTTATCGGTCAGGCTCAGCCACCAGTCAACTCCGCTCTGCACACTGCTTTCGTCCTCGGTATCAACCCAAATATAAGGAGTTGTCATAAATACATGGTCAATTCCCGTGATGTATCGGCGGATATTCTCCATGTGCCATATATGCTTTTCGCCATCAAAAACTCTGCCCTCACAGGCAAGGATGTGGAACGGTGCAATGCGGTAGTCGTCGATAGTATTCACCGTCCAGCAGTACTCACGGTAAGCGTTTCTGTAGTTCAGCATATCGCTGAGTTTAGCCTTGTATTCATCGGCTACGGCACTCAGGTCAACGTTCTGACCCGAGGTTGCAGAGTTCACCTCATAGGCGATATTATGACGTCGGCAAGCCTTTTCAAGCAGCTCTGCCGCAGCGGTGAGACTGCCGATACCTGCGTTTCCTGTGGGGGCATACTGGGAGCGGATAAGTCCCTGAGCCTTTTCAGACCACGGCATAAGCTCCGTATCAAGACACACCCAGTCGGTGTCAAAGTCGCCCCAGAAGTTGTTTTTCGTCAGCACATTGTCAAGTCTTTCCAGCAGTTGGATCTCGGTATCGCTGTCATTGAAAAATTTTCTGCCTGTTCGGGTGTAGATTATTCCCCGTGTGCCGTCGGTTATGCCGAACCTTTTCAGAGCCGTTTCGGGAGTTCTGCACAGAACTATGACTGCACGTGAACCCATGTGCTTCTGTTCGCAGACCACATTTTTTATGCCGTGACTGCGGTAATACTCAAAGGCTTGCAGAGGGTGTTCCAGATAGCCGTCAAGATCGCTTGTTTCGCAGGGAGACATGGTAGGCGGAAGATAAATGAGCCAGTGAGGGTCAGCCGCAAAGCGTGACATGATTTCCAGTGCCGCAGAAGCGTTGTTTTCGTGGATATCGATGGACGGCATAAGCTCAGTTTCAATGTGGAGCTTCTTGTTGAAGTCGCCGACAGTGAGCATATCGCCCATATCAGCGTCAATTTCAGTGCCGAGGGGCTTTGCAGGCTCACTGTACTGCTTCAATGCGTCAACAGACACCGTTTCACGCTCAGGATAGCGGAAAGCCGTCAGTTTGCCGCCGAAAACACAGCCTGTGTCGATACAGAATGTGTTGTTTTGACTGCGGACTTCCTTGCAGGCGGTGTGTCCGTAGACAACAGTGCCCTTTCCACGGTAGTCAGCCGCCCAGTCAAGGCGGACAGGCAAGCCGAAAGAGTCCGTTTCGCCCGTGGTATCGCCGTAGAGACAGAATTCACGTATCCTGCCCGAGCCTCGTCCGATGTACTCCTGCTTGATACCTGCGTGGGCAATGACCAGCTTGCCGTCGTCCAGAACGTAGTGGCTGATGAGCCCGTCAATGAAGTCTGCCACCTCTTTTTTGAAGCTGTCGCCCTTTGCTTCAAGCTCAGCGATGGTGATATCGATACCGTTGTTTTGCATGATGCTCTTGCCCTTGAGGTATTTCAGCAGCTTCACATCATGGTTTCCCGGGACTGCAATAGCGTTTCCGCTTTTGACCATATCCATAACGATACGCAGAGTATCGGCATTTCTGTCGCCACGGTCGCAGAAGTCACCTAAAAATGCAGCCTTTCTTCCATCAGGGTGGGTGTAGATACCGTCAGCTTTCACGTAGCCCAGCTTTGCAAGGAGCATTTCCAGCTCGGTGCAGCAGCCGTGGATATCGCCGATAATGTCAAATGAGCCGTGCATATCCCGTTTGTCGTTCCACAGCTTAGAGCGGACTATCTCCACGTTTTCAAGCTGTTCAAGTGAGTTAATAATATACACGTAGCGGAAGCCCTCACGCTTCAGCTTTTTTATGCAGAACCGCACCTCACGGCAGTGCTGACTTATAACTCTCGGGGGAAAGTTCCTCTCGGGGCGGTTTTTGTTGCGCTCCTGCAAAACGTCCTCGGACAGATTCAGCACGATGGCAACGGGGTGAACATTCTGCTCCCTTGCAAGGTCGATGACCTGCTTACGTGCGGACTGCTGTAAATTTGTGGCATCGATAACGGTCAGTTTCAGGTTGTCAAGGCGCTTGTTTGCGGCATAGTACAGCAGGTCGAACGCCTGAGACGAAACGCTCTGGCAGTTCTCGTCGTCGCAGACCAAACCTCTGAAAAAGTCTGAGGAAAGCACCTCGGTGGACTTGAAATGCTTGTGTGCAAATGTTGTTTTTCCCGAAGAAGTCGCACCTATCAGCGCTACAAGGCTGAATTCGGGTATATCTATCCTATATTTATCCATTTTTTGTAAACACTCCCATCTGTGTCGGTGTACCAAGTTTTTCGTCTGTATCGCCTATGCCGCTGATTCGACAGGAATAGCCGAATTTCTGGCAGATATGCTCAGTCCATTCTCTGAATTCCGTCCTCGTCCACTCAAATCTGTGGTCGCCGTGGCGGAGAGCATTTTCCTCCATGTGTGTGTAGTTTTCGTTGTATTCACGGTTCGGCGTGGTGATGATGACCGTTTTCGGAGCGGCAAACTCAAACACCGAGCGCTCGAAAGCAGGGATACGCATTGGCTCAATATGCTCGATGACCTCGACTGCACAGGCACAGTCAAAGCCGTTGAAGCGGCTGTCACGGTAGGTCAGGGAAGCCTGCATAAGGGTCAGCTTTGCTTTTTTGTGAGGGTTCATCGTGTCAAGGTGAAGCCTTTTTGCGGCTTTTTCCAGTACGCTGACAGAAACGTCGCAGGCGGTGATATTCTTTATCTGCGGCTCGGTCAGAAGCAGGGAAGTGAGCCTGCATTCTCCGCAGCCGAGGTCGATGACTGATGAAGCACCGCAGGCAAGTACGGCATTTTTCACCGCTTCAAGTCTCTGGGTATTCAGCGGAGTGCGTGCCTCTTTTTCTGCGGTATTCTCCTCAGCTTCGGCATTTTCGTCCACCTCGTCCGCAAGCAGGATGTCCAGCACTTTTCGTGCATAGCCCTTTCTGGAATAGAAGTAGCGGCGGGTTATCTTCTCCCTTGACGGATGTTCCGCAAGCCAGCCTTCGCCGTGGCTGAGGAGCTTTTGTATCTCCTCCTCGTCGATGTAGTAGTGCTTCTGCTTGTCGAAAACGGGGATGAGAACGTAGATGTGGTTCAGCATATCAGCCAGCTTCACCTTTCCGCTGATGGTCAGGTCTATGTAAGGGGAATCGCCCCATTCGGGGAACTTCTCGTCAAGGAGAGTACGCTTTGCTGTGACCGTGTAGCCGAGAGGAGCGAAAAGCTCCTGAGCAAGCTCTGTATCGCCGCTGTCACGGAGCGAATAGAGTGTTGCTGTAAGGTCGATGGGAGTATCCGCAAGCTCCTGACGCTTGTCGCAGCGCCCGTTCATTGCAGTTCCGAAAATTCGGACTATTGCGGTGCTGAGGAAAGAAGTTGAAGCGTAGGGGCGGTCGTTGACGTAGTCGAAAAGTCCGCCGTCACGGCTTCCCACCTTGCCACGGGCGAGGTCGAGAGGGTCGGTGTTCAGCAGGAGGGCGGCTGTGGTGCGCTCATCGCTGACCTCGGGATAAAAGACGTAAGCCTTGCCGCAGTTCAGTTCAAATTCCTGCGGACGGTCGGGGTTTTTATGCAGAAGATAGCCAAGCTCCTGAGTATTTTTTCCGTTGTAGGTGATAGTCAGTAACATTTGTAATGCTCCTTTCGTGGTTTCTGTAATAATCATAACACAAAAATCGGAAGAAATCATATAAAAAAAACTGCGACAACGGCTCTTATTTCGTTAACTCTGCAACTTAATTAATATTATGTACATATATAAGCACAAATATTGTGCTGAAGATGCGCCGTCAGATTGTATAGAAATTTCGCAGGCATACCGGTCTGGCTGTCAGTCCCTCCGTCAGCTTCGCTGACATCTCCCCACGCTGCGGAAAGTCACCCTTACCCCGATCTATTAAGCGGCTGCGCCGCTATTTTTATTTTATTGCTCCACCAACTAACTCTTGAATTTTCTTGCTTGTCCTGACAGCGAAATACAGCGTCAGAAAGTCTTGAAATGCGACAGCATTCCTGCGACTTTCTTCCTTGTCTTTCACTGCCAGTCCTTCGCAATAATTATTCAAGAGCTAATTGGTGGAGCAATAATACACTCACTTGTACACTTATACACTAACAAAAAACTTGACAAACCGCCAAAAATGTGGCATAATTAAAATGTATAGCATAGTATGCTCGTGGGTACGGGGCGATGCTCCGAATATTTTATGAGAGGAGAGTTTTACAATGCTTAAAAAAATCACAAGCGGACTGCTTTCCGCAGTCATGCTGGCTGCGTCAACTGCTTTTTCTCTGCCGATGTCAGGCACTGCTGTTGCTGCTTCGGAACAGAATTACGCTGACGCTCTCGACAAGTCGCTTTACTTCTATGAGGCTCAGCAGGCAGGTCCTCTGCCTGAGTGGAACAGAGTTGAATGGAAGACCGACTCCACTATGACCGACGGCGTTCTCGGCGGCTGGTACGATGCAGGCGACCACGTAAAGTTCAACCTGCCTATGGCTTACTCCGCTTCAGTTCTTGCCTGGGGTATGTATCAGTATCCCGACGGTCTGGAGAAAACAGGTCTTGCCAAGACCTATCAGAACAACCTCGAATTCGTTCTGGACTACCTCGCTGACTGCGACAAGGGCACAGAGGTCGTTTATCAGGTGGGCAACGGTACTATCGACCATACATGGTGGGGACCTATCGGACTGCTTCAGTACGGTATGGAGGACAACGGTACTTCCTATGATTCCGCACGTGCTGTTCTCAAGTCCTCAAAGGGATGCTCCGCTGTATTCGGCGAAATGGCTGCTGCCTTAGCCGCAGGTGCTGCTGCTCTCGACGGCAAGATCGACGCTTCAAAGAAGGCTTCATACATCGAACACGCTGAGAACATCTTCAAGCTGGCTGACGCTTCAAAGAGCGATGAGGTCTACAACGACAGCGACGCTTCGGGCTTCTACCGTTCAAGCCACTTCTACGATGAGCTGTTCTACGCTGCAAACTGGCTCTATATCGCTACAGGCGACAAGACCTATCTCGACAAGGCAACAAGCTACATCCCAAACCTCGGCAAGATGCTGGGTGAGGGCGATACTCTCGCTTACGGCTGGTCACACTGCTGGGACGACACAATGCAGGGCGGTATGCTCCTTTATGCTATAAATACAGGCGATGAAAAGTACATCGCTCACGTTAAGAAGCACCTCGACCGCTGGGTAAACGGCGATGAGGCTAAGAAGCTGGAGGGCGGACTCCGCTGGCTGACCACATGGGGCTGCCTCAGATACGCTAATACAGCCGCTTTCCTTGCAGAGGTTGCAAGCGATACCATTTTCAAGGGAACAGATACATCAGCATATACAACATTTGCTGAGGAACAGGTAAATTATTCTCTCGGCGACAACCCGAGAAAGTCCAGCTACGTTGTTGGCTACGGCAATAATTCCCCTAAGAATCCTCACCACAGAACTGCTCACGGCTCATGGAAGAACGACCTTGCAGTTCCTGCAACTAACCGCCACACACTCTACGGTGCTCTCGTCGGCGGACCTAATGAGGACGGTTCTTACGAGGACGACCGCCAGAACTACATCAACAACGAGGTCGCTACAGACTACAACGCAGGCTTCACAGCTATGCTTTGTAAGATGGTTGACAAGTACGGCGGCGAGAAAGACCCCAGCTTCCCTCCAAAGGAAGAACACGATTCTCCCGAGTTCTACGTTGAGTGCCTTTCAAAGGGCGCAGAATCAAGCGGTATGACCATCAGCTTCAAGATAACCAACCACTCCGCATGGCCTGCAAGAGTTCAGGACAACATCTCATTCCGCTACTACATGGACCTCAGCGAGGTCAAGGCAGCAGGTGCTGACCCTGAAAATGTAGTTATCCGCTGCGACCGTGACCAGTCAAAGATGTACTCAGGTGTAACTCCTGCTGAAATATCGGGCATTAAGCACTATGAGGGCGATATCTACTACGTTGAGGTCAACCTCCCCGACGGACGTGCTGTTCTGCCTATCTCCGAGGGTATGCAGCAGTGTGAGATACTCCTTGCTCTGGTAATGCCTGACTACGGCAGCGGCTGGGATGCAACAAACGACTTCTCCAACAAGGACATCCTTTCAGCTAAGACCACATTGTCCGAAGACGGAACAGTACACGGCGTTGTCACTCCATACGTACCTGTTTACGTAAACGGCAAGCTCTACTACGGTGAAGAGCCAGACGGCACAAAGGCTGACGGACTTGGCGGAACAGGCGAGCCTAAGCCTGTTGTAACAGAAGCTGACCCGCCAAAGACAACAACTACTACCACAACAACATCAGATACCCCCCTTTCACCTCCTACTACAGAGGGCGAAAAGACTACTACAACAACTTCAACAACAACTACTACTACAACTTCCACTACCACCACAACAAAGCCATCCGTTGAACCAAAGAATGACGTAACAGTCTACGGCGACGCAAACTGCGACGGCAGTGTAAGCATAGCAGATGCTGTACTCATCATGCAGTCTCTCGCAAACCCATCAAAGTTCGGTTTACAGGGCAATTCAGATGATAAGATAACAGATCAGGGCTACGCAAACGCTGACTGCTCAAACATTGGCGACGGTGTGACCAACAAGGACGCACTGGCTATCCAGAAATATATGCTGAAGCTCATCGAAAAGCTCCCCGAATAAAAAATCACTCCCCGTAACTCTTTACGGGGAGTTTTTTGTTATGAAAAAATATGCACTAAAACTTGCAGCTGCGATTTGTAGGGAACGCCGCCCTCGGCGTTCCACGCCTTACAATGAATTTTGCAGGTACATCATGTAGGGGCGGATATCATCCGCCCGACGCCTACGCTTAAACTTGCGGCTTCAATCTGTAGGGACGACCATTGGTCGTCCGCAAGCTGTCGCTTGCCTATTGTAAGGGTAATTTCATCGGCTTGACCGTAACTTTTTCTGAGCCGTCCGTCAGTCCACGCTCCGCTGGACTGACTATTGCTTAGGGGGACGCTGTCCCCCTCGTTCACCCCCTGCCAAAGGGAATATATTCCCTTTGGAATCCCGGTGTTTGGCGGCTTCGCCGCTTTTTTATTTTTCTTTTTTATTATTTGTTTCTTCTGTGGCTTTTTCTTCTTTTCTTTTAACTAAATACATCAGCCCACTAAACGGCGGCACATTCATCGTCAAATGCCCACTGACAAATTTATACTTCGTCTCCCCATGCGGTGTTCTTCCACTGTAAAGCTGGTCATCCGAATCCAGCAGCAGCTCCACCTCATACATCTCTCCAAGCTCAATATTATAACCTGACTGATACCAGTCGGAAAAGTTGAGAACGGTCAATATATCGCCGTCTGCACTCTTTCGTCTTATGGCATAGATACACCTGTCCGCAGAATCGCAGTCGTCCCACCTGAAATTGGTCGGGTCGTAGTCGTAGTGCAGAGCGGTGTGCTCAAGGTAAATGTGGTTCAGCACCTTGATGTACTCACGGAACGAGTCGTGAAGCGGATATTTCAGCATATCCCAGTCCTGCTCACGCTTTTCGTCCCACTCACGAAGCTGTGCGAACTCGCTTCCCATAAAGTTTAATTTTTTTCCCGGGTGAGCGGTCATGTACATATACAAAGCCCTCGCCTGCGGAAATTTGTCGTTATACTGCCCATTCATCTTCTGCGCCACTGTTGCCTTGCCGTGAACAACTTCATCGTGGGAAAGCGGAAGAATGTACCGTTCGTTGTAGAAGTAGAGCATAGAAAAGGTCAGCTTGTGGTAGTCACGGGTGCGGTACATGGGCGCTGACTGGAAATATTCGAGAGTGTCGTGCATCCAGCCCAAGTCCCATTTGTAGTCGAAACCAAGACCGCCGTCGAAAACGGGAGCGGCAACTTTCGGGTAAGAGGAGGAGTCCTCAGCGGCAAGGATAGCCGAGGGGTGACGGGCTTTCAGACCGCTGTTCATGGATTTGAGGAACTCGATGGCAGTTCGGTTCTCGCCACGGTACTCCTGACCGTTCCAGTATATCATATTCCTTATAGCGTCCATTCGCAGACCGTCCATGTGGTAAACGCTGAGCCAGTAATCAGCGGCGGACTGGATAAAAGAGCGCACCTCGCCTTTGGAGTGCATGAAATTGCGGCTTCCCCACTCATTGTATGCCGCCTCATCGTCGGGGAATTCGTAAAGCCTTGTGCCGTCGTACTCCCCGAGGGCATAGTTGTCCACCGCAAAATGCACAGGCACAAAGTCGATGATAACGCCGATACCTGCCCTGTGGCACTTGTTCACAAGCTCCATAAGCTCCTTTGGCTTGCCGTAGCGTGAAGTCGGCGAGAAAAATCCCGTGCTCTGGTAGCCCCACGATTCGTCGCAGGGGTGCTCACTCAGGGGCATAAGTTCAATGAAGTTGTAGCCGAATTCCTTCACGTAGCTGATAAGCTCGTCGGCAATTTCGCTGTAGGTGAACCAGCCCTCCGCATTGATTATCTCGTCACCTGTCAGCTTGCTCTCGTCATCGGTCACAAGCCGCTGAGATTCGGGCTTTCTGCGCCATGAACCCAAGTGCACCTCGTAAATATTCATGGGCTTGTCACGGCAGTCCGAGCGCTTGCTCATCCAGTCCCTGTCGGTGAAGCGGAAGCCCTCGATGTTACGCACCACAGAGCAAGTTCCCGGGCGCACCTCCATGCCGTAGCCGTAGGGGTCGCAATGGTCGATGAAACCGCCTTTTTTGTCGTAGATACGGTATTTGTAGCGCATACCCTCCTTAGCTTCGGGGCATGAAACGGCGTAGAAATTGCCGTCGAGGGTCTTTTTCATCGGGATATCCTCCCAGCCGCTGAAATCGCCCACGAGGGAAACCTTAGAAGCGTTTGGAGCGTAGGTGCGGAAAACAGTGCCCTCCGAGGCAGGATGAGCGCCTAAAAACTCATAAGCCTCGAAAACCTCTCCCTTATAGAATCCGTAAATATCCATTCTTATCCTCCTTTTTTGAGCAATGAGCTTGCCTACTGCTCACTGCTTTCTCTTTCTATTGCTCAACCAATTAAGGCAATACCGCACAAAGATTGTGCTGAAGATGCGCCGTCAGATTTTTCGTCAGATTGTATAGAAATTCCGCAGGCATACTGATGTATGTCAAGGAATTTCTGTGCAAGATGACGGAAAATATGCAAGCAGATTCAGTGC
>JAFVBU010000141.1 GCA_017479805.1 Ruminococcus sp. | reverse complement strand
AGCCGATCTCTCTTGCGCCTGTTCCGATATCACCGGCAGGAACGTCACAGTCAGCGCCGATGTGCTTTGAGAGCTCTGTCATGAAGCTCTGGCAGAAACGCATGATCTCTCCGTCGCTCTTGCCCTTAGGGTCGAAGTCGGAACCGCCCTTACCGCCGCCCATAGGCAGAGTTGTAAGGCTGTTCTTGAATACCTGCTCGAAGCCGAGGAACTTGATGATACCGAGATATACTGAGGGGTGGAGACGGATACCGCCCTTGTAAGGTCCGATAGCAGAGTTAAACTGTACTCTGAAGCCTCTGTTAACCTGTACCTTGCCGTTGTCATCAACCCACGGTACACGGAACATAAGCTGACGTTCAGGCTCTACGATACGCTCGAAAACGCCTGCGTCGATAAGGTCCTGTCTCTTTTCAGCAACGGGCTGGAGAGTTTCGAGGACTTCTGTAACAGCCTGAATGAACTCAGGCTCGCCGGGATTTCTCTTTTCTACTCTTTCTAATAATTCCTTGAGATACTGATTTTTTAACGCCATTGTTAAAAAACCTCCTTTTCAAAATTCTGCAATATTTTGCAGTTCACGATAAATTATAGCACTCCCGAAGGAATTTTGCAAGTCTTTGTTGCGCCGAATTTACATTTTTTTGTCGATTTGGTAATTGTGCATATTTTAGCGCTGTAATTATTCTTCTCTTTTAAGACATTTCACAGAGCGGTAAGTAGTTTTCAGAAATCAGAAAGCAGAAAGTAGTAGGGGCGCACAGTGTGCGCCCTCAGTTTGTCGAAAAAGTACATTTTGCGAATAAAAGCAACACGGGCGCCGAAACGGCGCCCCTACAAGCTGGCGTCAGCTTGACCACGTACACGCTCCCACTCGCAAGCTCGTTCACTCTCTGCGGTTCGGGCAGTCTGCTTTCGCTCGCCGTTAGTAAATTCGGGGATGGATTTAAGAAAATTTGAATTTAAGACATAACAAAAAGGACGCCCAATGGGCGTCCCTACTTTCTACTTTCTGATTTCTAATAACTACGCTCTAAGCGCTAAGCACTGATAACTAAAAACTACTTACTACTTACTTTTTATAAGTATGGTAGACGATGATGATCTCGGTGTCGAGGCGGTGCAGGTCGTTGGCGGAGAATTTGCTTTTATTGTTGACAAATACGTCCTCGACCTCGCCGTCGGAGTGTATCCAGCCTGTGGTCAGGTCTGCGTCCTCCTCCAGCTTCACGTTGACAAAGCCAGCCCCTCGGAACATCTTCTCAACATCGGCATAGTAGGTATCCTTCAAGTCCTTCGAGGACACGGGCAGAGCCGCTTTTTGAAGTGAGCTGTAGTAAATGGTTATCTTCTTCCATTTGAGGAAATGCTTTGTCGCTTCAAAGTCCGTAACATCGCCTATCTCAAAGCTCCTTACCATGTTTTCCTCGTCGATGCGCTCATACTCCAGATCGTCCAGCGGAACGGTCTTTATACGCACAAAGCCCTGTCTTTCCAGCATTTCCGACACGGTGCGCTTGTCCATTCCCACAAGCTCGTTGGTGCTGTAGCCCATAGCCACAAGGTTGGAAAGCAGAAAAGCGATAATGAGTATCAGCACTATCACCGCAAGCCCCAGTTTGGCTATCATAAGCGGTTTTGCGTGGGTGGCTTTCCAGTTCTGAACGCTCGACATTACGCCGCTGAGAGAGTCACCGTCGTCGTCATTTTCTTCCTCGGGAGGCGGTTCGGGTGCAGGCGGCGGAGGAGGCGGCGCAGGCTCGTCATCCTCGGGATATTCCCCGTCATAGCCTGCAAACTCGGGGGGCGGTGCGCCCCCATCCTCCTGCGGCGGTATCTTCGGCAGTGGAGCAGTCTTTTCGTTGTCGCTCTCGCCGTATTTGCCCTCCTTTACTGAGAAATCCCCGAAATACAGCTCCTCGGCATCCTCGTCAGCAGGGAATTCCCCTGTGACCACATTGACGATGCGTCCGCACTCGGTACACATATGCTTCTCATTTTTCGGTGAAAAGCCTGCCTGTAGGTTCAGCAGAGACTTGCAGGCAGGGCAGTAGCAATTCTTTTTATTGAACATAGTATCCTCTTATTCAACAGTAAAATGATTTTTGCCGATAGTCACCTCAAAGCCCTTGTTCAGCGGAACTATGCCGTCAGGGTCAACGGTCTTCACGGTGTTATCGGGGAGTTTAACGTTCCATGTCTGCTCAGTGAGATTGCGGAGAGCGTGCTTGTTGGGGTCTTTCTTGTTGCGGACTATCTCGCCCACAACGCTGTGATAGCCCTCGCCGCTGTCGCCGAGCTGTCCCTCGTAGACCTTGACACCGCCGTAAACAGGGACTTCACAGCGCTTGAATTTAAGCTGTGAGGTGCAGGTCAGCGGACCGCCGCAGTACATACAGCTCACTGTATAGCCTGCGGATATGAAGGTCTCCTTGCCGCAGTGAGGGCAGGGAACAGTCTCGCTTCTCAGCTTCACGAAAGCGTCAAGCCAGGTTTTCTCGATTATTCGGTCATAAGGCGGCTGAACGGAGCTTTTTCCGAATGATTTCACAAAGAGTTCACGGACGTACTCTGGGTATATCTTCCAGAAGCGGAGAGTGTTGGTGTTGAGCTGATTATTGGCGGCATTTCGGTTGTCCTCGGGGTCGAGGACAAAAACGGGGTCGCTGCCGTAAAACTTCTTTTCAAGCTCGGGGGTCATGCATGGGGGAGTGGAATATTTGCCCTCCAGCGGATGCTCGATGAACAGCATACGGAACAGGATAACAGCCAGAGAGAATCGGTCGGAGCGCTTGTCGGGAACTCCGCCCAGCACCACCTCGGGCGCCATATAGCGCTGTTTGCCTGCGATACCGAAGTTGACGCCACGCTCGGAAACGTTGTCATTGTCGCAGATGAGCACATCGCCGTTTTTGGGGTCGATGAAGAAGTTGCCGTTGTTCAGGTCCTGATAGCTGTAGCCGTCGTTGTGGAGCGCACGGAAGCCCTCGATGATGTTTATAGCCGCATTGCAGCGAGCGGTTATGCTTGCGAAGCCTGCTTTCATGCGGCGCTTTTTAGCGTCCCAGATAAGGAAGCGTGTCAGCTCCTCGTAATTGGACGGACGAAGCCCCATGATATAGCCGAAGCTGCCGTCAGACTTCTCAGTCAACTCCTCGGGCCAGAGGAAAGCTGAGGTGGGAGCACCTTTTTTGATGTTAGCCATGAGGTTGTCGTAGAACTCGTCAGGGTCTTTCATCTTGTCGATGGTAGCCTTGTGATACCATTTCAGTGCCATTTCCCTGCCGCCGCACTCGACCTTGTAGACATTGCCCTGTCCGCCGCCGCCGAGGAATTCCAGAACGGTGAAAGTGTTGCCGTAGACGGTCTTTCCTTTGTAACCTGCTTTTAATTCTGCCATGTTGTTTTCCCCCTTGTTATTAGTATAACAAAGCTGAAAGGAATATCCTCTCAGCTT
>JAFVBU010000140.1 GCA_017479805.1 Ruminococcus sp. | reverse complement strand
GATTACTACACCAGACAGGGCATCGATCCCCTGCCGATCGTTGGCGAGATCAAAGAGCCGGAGGAGTAATTAGTTTATAAGCATGGGCGCACATTTGTGCGCCCTTTGATTTTGTGTTTTTAGGATGTAGGGGCGGATATCATCCGCCCGTGCCTGTCGTATAAATTTGCCTGTGTAGGGGCGCCCTTTGGGCGTCCTCGGGGAAATAATGCAAATTGGATAATATAAATTCTTTTAGAGGGCCGCCAAAGGCAGCCCCTACAAAATGTAACCGCAAATTGTAATGTAACAGTCGGGCGGATGATATCCGCCCCTACAACCTGATACCTGACACCGACCAAAACTAATTACTAATACACTAATCCACTCAATATAGTCCTTGCATATTGGTGAATAATCTGTTATAATAATGTATGCGAAAAAAATTCTGAAAAATTTGTCCCAAAACCATTCCCTGTTACGTATTTTATTATGATGACCTGCACTGAGGTGCAGTAATGGAAGGTGATAACAATGAAAAAAAGTACAAAAATGCTTCTTTGTTCCATGACAGCAGCCGCAGGACTCCTTGCTGCCGCTCCTGTTTCGGCTTCGGCGGCGGAGTTTTCCGATAAGCCCACAGCTTCTTCATGGTACAAGGACAGCGATGGACAGATATATTTCTATGACAAGGATTCAAAGGCAGTCACAGGCGAGATAGAAATTGACGGCGATAAGTACCTTTTCTCAGCTAACGGTGTTCTCAAAACAGGCTGGCGGACTGTTGACGGTGTCCGCTGCTACTATGACCCCGAGACAGGTCAGCAGCAGACAGGCTGGATAGAGTACGGCGGAAGAAAGTACTTCTTCACCGAAAAGGACGGTAAAAATACGGGTTTCTGCAAAAATGAGGACGGCAAGCTCTGCTTCCTTGACGAGTACGGCGCTCTTGCCGAAACAGCAGGCATTGTCTCCGACGGCAAAAACTTCGCCTATGTGGGCGAGGACGGCACTGTTGCTGTGGAAAATACCGAAATTGACGGCATACCCTATACTATTTCAAAGGACGGCTATATTGCAACAGGCTGGCAGACCGTTGACGATAAAAAATTTTACATTTCACCCGAGGACGGCAAGGCTGTTACGGGATTCTGCAAGATAGACGACAGCTATTACCTTATTTCCGCTCAGAACGGTATGCTCACAGGCGAACAGACCTTCGACGGCATAGGCAGGCTTTTCGGTGAGGACGGCAAGCTCCAGACCGGCTGGCAGACTGTTGGCGGCGCTGAATGTTATTTCTACGAGGACGGCACTCCTGCTCAGGGGCTTACTGAGATAGATAAGGAATTTTACTATTTTGCCGAGGACGGCGAGGCTCTCTCAGGTGTGTTCAAGGCTGACGGCAAGCTCTATGCTTTCGGCGATGACTTCAAGAGAAAGAGCGGTCTTGTGACCACTGACAGCGGTACATATTTCTTCGGCAAGGACTTCACCGCTCAGACGGGCTGGCAGACTGTTGACGGCAAGAAATATTACTTCTCCGAGGACGGCACGGCTCTGACAGGCGTTCAGACCCTCGGCGAGGACACCTACGGCTTCGGCACAACAGGTGAGCTTCTCAGCGGCGCTCAGGAGATAGACGGAAGATCATACTTCTTCTCCGATGAGGGCAAGCTCGTTTCGGGCTGGCAGACTGTTGACAGCAAAAAATACTACTACGGCATGGACGGCAAACCGCTTACGGGTATGCAGACCATCGATGAAAAGACATATCTTTTCGATGAGACTGACGGCGCTATGCTCACAGGTATACAGAGCTACAAGGGCATGACCTACTGCTTCGGCTTGGACGGTGCGGCTCTGGTGGGCTGGCAGGAAATAGGCGGAAATACCTACTTCTTCGACAGCAGAGGTGCGGCTCTCAAGGGTATCCAGGATATCGACGGCAAGACCTATAACTTCGATATCAAGGGCATCATGATAAAGGGCTGGTACGAGGTGGACGGAAATAAATTCTACTTCGGCGAGGACGGTGCGGCTTTAAAGGGCTGGCAGGTGCTCGACGGCTGGAACAGACACTTTGACGAGGAAACGGGCATACTTTCCGCTAACTGCACTCTCGACGGCTACAGAATAGACGCAGATGGTGTGGCAAGAAAGATATCGGCTGTGCAGACAAGAGCACAGGGCATACTCGCTTCGATACCCAATGACCCCAACGGTATCTTCAACTATATCCGCAGCCACAACTACTACAGATACACCGAACCCACAAAGAGCCTTGAACAGATACAGGCGCTGGGATGGGGATATTTCGCAAACTACGCTATGGACAACCGCTTTGTGGTATGCTACTACTTTGCAGCACTGCAAGACCTCCTGTTCCATGAAGCAGGCTATGAGAGCCGTATCGTCTACGGAAACGGCACACACGACAGCGACCACTACTGGAATCAGGTAAAGATCAACGGCGTATGGACAAACTATGATGCCTGCAACGGCTTCGCTAATGTATCAGACGATTATTTAAGATCGCTGACATATACGTGGTATCAGTTCGTATACCCGACATATGAAGAATAAAGGAGAAAGAAAATATGAAAATGAAACTCACAGCACTTTTACTCGCATCACTTCTCGGCATGGCAGGCGCAGTCTCATGCGGAAAGGTATCCTCAGTTGACGAAAGCTCAGTAGAGCTGAAGCTGGGCACAACCACCGCTGTTACCGACGCTTCGGGTGAGACTACAACTACAGAAGCTGTCACAACCACAGACGGCGGCGAGACTACAACTACCGCAGAGGGCGAGACCACTACAGCCGCAGATGAAGCAGGTGCTGAGACCACCGCAGCAAATGCCGCAGCTACAGAAGCACCTGCCGCAGCAGCTACAGAAGCTCCCACAGAAGCCCCTGCACAGCAGCAGGAACAGCCTCAGCAGAACAACGATACACCTGCTGAAACTCCCAACGAGCCTGATAAAAAGGATGTTCAGTTCAGCACCGATCTGCTTCTCCAGAATGCCGCTGAGACAATCGCTGCTCTCGGAAATCCCGTATCAACTTCAACTGCTGCTTCATGCACGACCAACGGCTGTGACGTAAAGATATACAACTATCCCGATATGGAGGTACAGTGCTACATCGACGGCGGTGTTGAGTACCTTTACTCAATAAAGATCACAGGCGGCGACTATAAAACTTCAAAGGGCATAAAGGTAGGCAGCTCACGTGCAGACGTTGAAGCAGCTTACGGCGCAGGCGAAGAAATGAGCGGCATGATAATCTATTCTGACGGAAACAAGGAAATGGATATCACCTACAGCGGTGACACAGTATCTTCCATCGACTTCTATACACCCGTCTAACGAGCTGGCGTCAGCTCGCCCACACTCACGCTTCCACTCGCACGCTCGTTCACTCTCTGCGAGGCTTTTACTCTGCTTTCGCACGACGGGAGTAAACAGGTGTCAGAGAAAAAGGTATCAGATGTAGGGGCGGCGTTCCGCCGTCCGTGTGGGCGCAATGAAAATATCATGGCTCCACTCCTGACACCTAAAACCTAAAAAGAAAAGGAGAATCGCTACTTGGTATTCAGCAGTCCCGTTTTCCTGTTTCTGTTCCTGACTTCGGTATACATACTGTACCGGATCATCCCGACAATAAGGGCTAAAAATGCCCTGCTTCTCATTTTCAGCATTGGCTTTTATACCTACGGCGAGCCAAAAGCCGTTGTGCTCATGCTCATATCAATATGCATGAATTACTTCTTCGGTCTCGGCATGAAGGAGAAAAACAAGTCCCGAAAAGCCGTGCTGACGGTGAGTATCATCGCAAATCTGCTCATGCTGGGTATTTTCAAATACGCAGGCTTCGGAGCGGAAATGCTCAACAAGCTGCCCTTTGTAAATGTGGCAGTTCCGAAGATCGCACTTCCCATCGGTATATCGTTCTACACCTTTCAGGCTATGTCCTACGTTATCGATGCCTATAAAGACCCGAAATACATCCAGAAAAGCCCTTTCAAGCTGGCGCTTTACATCACGCTTTTCCCTCAGCTCATTGCAGGTCCTATCGTTAAATATTATGACATTGCCGAGCAGATAGACAAGCGTGAATGTACCCCCGAAATGACCGCAAAGGGCATTCGCCGCTTTATTATGGGACTTTCCAAGAAAATGCTCATCGCCAACACTATGGCTGCTGCGGCTGACTATGTTTACGGACTTGACAGCGCCGAGCTTACAGTCCCACTTGCGTGGCTGGGGGCGGTGTCCTATCTTTTCCAGATATATTTCGATTTCAGCGGCTACAGCGATATGGCGATAGGTCTGGGAGCGATGTTCGGCTTCAGATTCAGAGAAAACTTCAATTATCCCTATATTTCACAGAGTATGCAGGAATTCTGGCGCAGATGGCACATATCCGTGTCCACATGGTTCAAGGAATACCTGTACATCCCCCTCGGCGGAAACCGCAAAGGCAAGGTGAGAACTGCGCTGAACAAGCTGGCGGTGTTCTTCTGCACGGGTCTGTGGCACGGTGCAAGCCTCAACTTCATCGTGTGGGGACTTCTAAACGGCGGCTTTATGATGCTTGAATCCTACAAGCTGATAAACACGGAGAAAATGCCGAAAATACTGCGGCATATCTACGCAATGGCAGTAACTCTGCTTGCGTTCGTGTTCTTCCGTGCCGACACTCTCACCGACGCAGTCCGCTTTATCGGGCATATGTTCCTGCCCTCGTCAGTCAGCACAGGAAAGGCATTATTCCTTTCACAGCTTACACCTGCTTACTGTTTCATGCTGGTGTTAGCGGTGCTGTTTTCAACACCCGTGGTGGGAACTGTTGAAAAGAAGCTCAGCGGAAAGAAGTCGGCGGCAGTGGGAGAGGTATGCGGCTATGCGGTATCGATGGTACTGCTTGTGATATGCATACTCACCATGTCAGCCTCAAGCTACAACCCATTCATCTACTTCCGCTTTTGAGCAATTCATAATGCATAATTCATAATGCATAATTATATGTGTTCGCTTCGCTCACTAATTTAACTTTATAGAAATATACTTTCAGAATTATTTTGATCTGTCGCCGCAGGCGACACCATAATTATGCATTATGCATTAAGAATTATGCATTAATAATTAGGAGTAAACATGAAAAGATCCACCCTTTACCGCTTGTATTCGGCGGCTTTTATCGGAATATGCCTTGTGCCTGCGGTGTGTATGCCGTTCTCAAAGGCTGACAGCTCTAAGGAAAAGCGCCGCCTTGCGGAATTGCCAAAGCTAAAGACCGAGGACGGCAGGCTCAATCCCGACTTTTTCTCCCAGTTCGACAACTGGTTCTCGGAGCACTTCGCTTTTCGTCAGCAGATGGTCACGGCGGACGGCAGACTTATGGCTTCCGCTCTCGGCACATCCCCCAATGACGATGTTATTGTCGGAAGCGACGGTTGGCTGTACTACGGCGAAACTGCCACCGACTTCCTGCGAACCGATACGCTCAGTCAGCGTGGCATAAGCAATATCGTGCATAACCTTGATATGATAGACAGCTATTGCCGACAGAACGGCGTGGAGTTCATATTCACCTGCTGTCCCAACAAGAATACGCTCTATCCCGAAAATATGCCGAAAAACTACGTTCCGTCTGAGAATATGAGCAATTACGAGATGCTCACGGAAAGGCTGTCCGACAAGGGCTATTATCTGGACATGAAGTCCGCTTTGCAGTCGGCACAGGCTGGTATGCCCCTTTACCACAAGACCGACACCCACTGGAATAATATGGGCGCTTACGTGGGACATACCGCTATTATGGGCAAGCTGGGGCGTGAAAGCTGTCCCGTGGGCGAAAGCTGGACGGTGAAAAACGACCGTCTCGGCGACCTTGCGGCGATGATATATCCTGCGGAGGACGCAAAGGACGCTCAGGTCTACAGCGGCTATGAGTTCAGTTACCAGTATCTCGGGCATTTTCGTGCCCTTGACGATGTTACCATACAGACCGCCTGTGAAAACGGACAGGGCGAGCTGACAATGTACCGTGATTCCTACGGCGAGGCGATACTGCCCTATATGGCTGAATCCTTTGCTTCTGCGGACTTTTCGAGGGCTGTGCCGTACACTGTAGACGGTCTCAGCGGACGCACAATGGTCATTGAGATAGTGGAGCGAAACCTCGGTGACTTGCAGAAATACGCTCCCGTGATGGCTGCTCCCGAGGCTGACGGCAGCGGTGCGGCAGAATGTGCCGATGCGGATATCCATATCGAGCAGACAGGAAATCATACTCACGTTTTCGGCACGGCAGATGGCGATAATTCGAGGATATTCGTTACCGCCGACGGAAAGACCTACGAAGCGTTCAACTGCTTTGAGGACAGACTGCTTGACCGTGAGGGCGAAAGCTGTGACGGCGGATTTTCGGCTTATATACCGTTTACGGAGAATGTGGACGGGATAAAAATATTGGCAGAATGATCGGCTAAATAGGTAATAAACGAGCGGCGAAGCCGCCTAATATCGGGAGTCCAGAGGGAATATATTCCCTTTGGCAGGGGGGATTAGGGGGACAGCGTCCCCCTGACAAGGTAGTAAATCCAGCGCAGCGCCGATTTACGGCTGTTTATCAAGCACTCCCCTCGGCTTGACCGACGAGATAATTTTCGATATTATATTGCCGAAGTAATAATTGATATCAAGAAAGAAGTGTTAAAAAATGAAAATAAATAAGTTCGCTGCTGTCCTTACAGCGGCTCTCATGCTTTCCCCTATGACTGCATTTGCCGCAGGATCGCAGAAAACGGTGTTCCCTCAGTTCAACAAAAACGAGGTCAACGGCACAGTTACCGTAACTGTTCCCGAGGAATGCACCGCCGATATCACCATTACCTTTGATTCCCCCGAGGGACTTGCTTTCCCCTATTACACCGTAACAGGCGCAGAAAGCGGCGATTATTCCTTCGATATCGAGGGCAGAGACAACACAAAGGACGACTACCGCTACTACAACCTCAGTGTGGACATTTCCAGCGAAAAACTGGGCAAAAGCACAGCTCCGTTCACCGATGTGATAAACGGCACTGACAAGGCTTCTTTCCTCATCCCCGACAAGAACGACAATCCTGACAGCTTTAAGAATTACTCATATATTTTCACCGCTGACGGCACAGCAGGGGAGAATGCGTGGGACGTTACCGCTTCCGACAAGACTTCAAAGACCGTGGCAATGCACCTTATTTCCTCCGTTGACGGCGATGTGAACGGCGACGGCAGAGTTGACGGTATCGACGCAACAGCGATACTGACCGCCTATGCACAGGAGTCCGTGGGCAAGGATTCGGGATTTACTGAGCCTCAGCGCAAGACTGCCGACATAAACGGCGACGGAAAAATGGACGGAAACGACGCAACTCTCCTCCTCAGCTATTACACATTTATTTCCACCGATGGCAAGTCTACCCTTGCCGAATTTGTAGCTTCACGAAAGTGAGCAGTTATCAGAAAGCAGTAATTAGAAAGTAGTTTTGTAGGGGCGCACAATGTGCGCCCTTGTTTTTTTGTCAGATTTTGGGTGTAGGGGCGCTTTCCGAGCGTCCGTTTGGTCTCGTGGAAATGTGCGGTTACGCTCTGTAGGGGCTGCCTTTGGCGGCCCTCAAAAAGCATTTATATTAGCCGATTTGCATTGTTTCCACAAGGACGCCCAAAGGGCGCCCCTACACAGGTGCATTTTATGCGGAATTGACGGGCGGATAATATCCGCCCCTGCAACCTGACACCCGAAGCCCGAAAAAACCAAATGGAGTGTATAAAAGTTAGGATTTGCTAACGATATTTAGAGCCGTTTTTGGTGAATGTGCTTGATTCAGGACGGGAAATGTTGTATAATATTAAAGTATGCAAGGACAGATTATCCCACTGTCTGAAACCGAAAGGAGTATTTATAATGATTTATTCGCACGAAGTTGAAACAATGTGCCCTATCGCTCAGGGCGTTGCTCACGGCGCTGCTCCCATCCCAGAGGAAGCTAAGTGGGTAAAGGCTAAGGAGATAAAGGATATCTCCGGCTTTACACATGGTATTGGTTGGTGTGCTCCACAGCAGGGTACTTGTAAGCTCACTCTCAACGTTAAGGACGGTATCATCCAGGAAGCTCTCGTTGAGACTATCGGCTGCTCGGGTATGACCCATTCCGCTGCTATGGCTGCTGAGATCCTCCCCGGCAGAACTATCCTCGAGGCTCTTAATACCGACCTCGTTTGTGACGCTATCAATACTGCTATGAGAGAGCTCTTCCTCCAGATCGTTTACGGACGTTCACAGTCTGCATTCTCTGAGGGTGGTCTCGTTATCGGTGCAGGTCTTGAGGACCTCGGTAAGGGTCTCCGTTCACAGGTAGGTACACTTTACGGTACTCTCAAGAAGGGTCCACGTTACCTTGAAATGACTGACGGCTATATCACAGGTCTTGCTCTTAACGAAGATGATGAGATCATCGGCTACAAGTTCATTAACTTCGGCAAGATGATGGACTTCATCAAGGCTGGCGACGATGCTAATACAGCTTTCGAGAAGGCTCAGGGTCAGTACGGCAGAGTTGCTGACGCTGTTAAGATCGTTGATCCAAGAAAGGAATAAGGAGGACTTGTACAATGGCTTTATTTGAATCATACGAAAGACGTGAGAAGCAGATTCTCGCTGTTATAAAGGAATACGGCATCAACTCCATCGAGGAGTGTGCTGAGGTATGCAAGGCTAAGGGCCTTGATATCTACAAGATGGTAGAGGGCATTCAGCCTATCTGCTTCGAGAACGCTAAGTGGGCTTACACAGTAGGCTGCGCTATCGCTATCAAGAAGGGCTGCACAAGAGCTGCTGACGCTGCTGCTGCTATCGGTGAGGGTCTCCAGGCTTTCTGTATCCCCGGTTCAGTTGCTGACCAGCGTAAGGTTGGTCTCGGTCACGGTAACCTCGGCAAGATGCTTCTTGAAGATGATACAGAGTGCTTCGCATTCCTCGCAGGTCACGAGTCATTCGCTGCTGCTGAGGGCGCTATCGGTATTGCTGAAAAGGCAAACAAGGTTCGTCAGAAGCCCCTACGTGTTATCCTC
>JAFVBU010000139.1 GCA_017479805.1 Ruminococcus sp. | reverse complement strand
CTGTATCAACAGGCAGACTGAGAGAGGATACACAGTACGATTACAAGTTCGTATGCCTTTCACACAATACACTGAGAGGAGCAGCAGGCGGCGGAGTGCTCCTCGCTGAACTCCTTGCTGCTAAAGGCTACTTTGACTAATTCGGAATGCGGAATTCGGAATTCGGAATTATTGCATGGGCGACAATATCATAGTATCAAAAACTAAGGCGTTTGCACTTAGGATAGTTAAATTGTATCAGTATCTTATAACTGAGAAGAAAGAATATGTAATGTCAAAGCAGCTTCTGAGAAGCGGCACAAGCATAGGGGCAAATGTCAAAGAGGCTATGCGAGGTCAAAGTAAAGCTGATTTTTATTCAAAACTAAATATTTCTTTAAAAGAAAGCGGCGAAACAGAATACTGGCTCGAACTTCTTCATGAAAGTGGTTACATTGAAGATAAATTTTTTGACAGTATCTATCTGGACTGTCAGGAGATTATACGTATTCTTGTTTCTATTACAAAGCATCAAAAAGAACAATAGGTAATGAGGAAGCGTTTTCGGATATGTCGGCGCAGCCGACACCATTAATTCCGAATTCCGCATTCCGAATTCCGAATTGAACGAAAGGATTGAGTGTATGAAGAACACCATTTTCACCGGCGCAGGAATCGCTATTATTACGCCTTTCAACGCTGACGGTTCTATAAATTACGACGAGCTGGGACGTATTATCGACGACCAGATCGAAAAGGGCACTGACGCTATCATCATCTGCGGTACTACGGGCGAGTCCGCTACAATGACCGACGATGAACACCGTGACTGCATCAAGTTCGCTGTTAAGCACGTTGCAGGCAGAGTTCCTGTTATCGCAGGCGCAGGCAGCAACGACACACGCTATGCTGTTGAGCTTTCAAAGGAGGCTGAGGCTTTCGGCGCTGACGCTCTCCTCCATGTTACCCCTTACTACAACAAGGCTACTCAGAAGGGACTTATCGCTCACTTCACAGCCGTTGCTGACGCTGTTAATATCCCGATAATCCTCTACAACGTTCCAAGCAGAACAGGCTGCGGATTCGATGTGGCTACAGTCAAGGAGCTGGCAAAGCACAAGAACATCGCCGCTATCAAGGAAGCAAGCGGAAATATCAGCTATGTTGCAAAGCTCATTGCTGAGTGCGGCGACGATATCGACGTATACAGCGGCAACGATGATATGGTAGTGCCTATCATGTCCCTCGGCGGAAAGGGCGTTATCTCCGTTGCTTCACACGTTATACCAAAGGAAATGCACGATATGGTGCAGCTCTGCCTTGACAACAACTTCGCAGAGGCCCAGAAGCTCCAGATAGAGTACCTCGACCTCATCAACGACCTGTTTATCGAGGTAAATCCTATTCCCGTAAAGGCTGCTATGAATATGGTCGGCTGGAACGCAGGTCCATGCAGACTTCCGCTCTGCGAAATGACCGACGACCACACCGCAAAGCTCAAGGCTTGCCTTGCTAAGCACAAACTCGTAAAATAATTAAGAATTCATAATGCATAATGCATAATTATTTTTAATTCATAATTGTTTATGGAATGTCAATAATTATGAATTATGAATTATGCATTATGCATTGAATAAAGAGGGAGGTTAAAATGACCAATATAGCAATATGCGGTGCTAACGGCAAAATGGGTAAGAATATCTACAACTGCGTGCTTGAACGTGATGACTGTCAGGTTGTCGCAGGTATCGATATCTACACAAAGGAGTATGCGGACTTCCCCATAGTTGACGCTCCTGCAAAGCTGCCCGTAAAGCCCGACGTTATCATTGATTTCTCAAACCCTGCTTCACTGGACGGTCTCCTTGAATACTGCCAGTCAACAGGCACACCTATAGTTATAGCTTCAACAGGCTACAGCGACGAGCAGGTAGCACAAATAAAGGCAGCCGCTCAGCAGATACCCGTTTTCTTCACTTTCAATATGTCACTGGGTATCAATCTCCTTGTACAGCTTGCTAAAAAGGCAGCTTCCGTGCTTGGTGACAGGTTCGATATCGAGATAGTTGAGAAGCACCACAACCAGAAAATAGACGCTCCAAGCGGCACGGCTATAATGCTTGCAAACGCTATCAACGAGACACTGGACAACTCCAAGCACTACGTCTATGACCGCCACTCTCGCCGTCAGAAGCGTGAAAAGTCCGAGATAGGTATGCACGCTATCCGTGGCGGCACTATCGTAGGCGAGCACGACGTTATCTTTGCAGGTCACGATGAGGTTATCACACTTTCACACTCTGCCGCTTCAAAGAGCGTTTTCGCTGAGGGCGCTATAAATGCGGCTGTTTTCCTCAAGGACCAGCCTGCGGGACTTTATGATATGTCACTTTTAGTATAAGACATCTTCCTCTGATATGTTTATTCGTGTCAGGGGAATTCTTGTTTAATGCGTAATTCGTAATGCGTAATGCATAATTATCGTGCGAAAAATCGGGTAACGTCATGTAGGGGCGGATATCATCCGCCCGACGATACTAAACGAAATACCAGAGGATAAAATATGACTCCAAGAGAATACCTTGAAATACTTCACACAGCCGAAAAGCTGAAGGATACTCCCCGTCACTGCACCACTACAAACAGGCGAACCGAAAGTGTTGCCGAGCATAGCTGGCGGATATCGCTTATGGCTTTTCTGCTCAGGCATGAGTTTCCCGAAGCCGATATGGACAGGGTAACGGATATGTGTATCATACACGACTTAGGCGAGTGCTTCACAGGCGATATCCCCACATTCGTAAAAACAGACGATGACCGCAAGATCGAGGATATCCTTCTCGAAAACTGGGTGAAGTCCCTGCCGTCCGAAATTTCGGCAGATATGACTTCGCTGTATGCGGAGATGAACGAGCAGAAAACGTTGGAATCCCGAATATTCAAGGCTCTGGACAAGCTTGAAGCTCTCATACAGCACAACGAGTCGCCGCTTGATACGTGGTCGGAAAATGAGTATGAACTGAACAAGACCTACGCCTTTGATACGGTGGCTTTCTCGGAATGGCTCACCGATTTGAGAAAGGAAATTTTAACTGATACACTTGAAAAAATCGGTGAATGATAAAGGAGGAGAAAATGGACAGCAATACCGAACAGGAATGGCGCTGGTGCTTGGTGGGCAATATCGTTGAGACCCACATCCTCGGCGAGGAGCATGAAATTATGCACGGCACAAAGCATTTCCGCCCCAATGCCAAGGTCTACATTGCTCTTGCGTACCCCGGCATGGGCAACGAAAGAGTAAGAGTTATCGGCATACCGAGACATTTAAGGGACTACATAGAAATTGCCATTTCACGGCAGTATATCTGTAATTTCCGCTTGCAGAAGGTCTTTTCGCCTGCGGTGCTAAGGCATATGAAGAATACGGATTATTATATGTGTTGGTGGGGGAACACCGACAAAGACCGTGACGATATAAACGGCTGTCTTGAATACTTCAATTCCGAGGCGGAGAAGTACAGGCAGTTGGTAGAGGACTATCAGAACAATAGCCGCTGAGCGAGGACTCAAGTCTGCTTTCGCTCGCTGAAACAAATGTAGGGACGCCCTTTGGGCGTCCGCCGCCGACCGTTGAATACAACCAAGAGAGGAGCATTATATGCTGACACACATCGGAACACAAACAATAGAGACAGAAAGACTGATACTGAGAAAATTTGAGTACACCGACTGCGAGGCGGTATTCAGGAACTGGGCAAGTGACGAACACGTTCAGATGATGTACTCCGAGCCCACCTACTCCACCTTAGAGGAGACAAAGGGACTTCTCGACAAGTACATCGGCAGCTATGCCCGTGAGGACTACTACCGCTGGGCAGTAATCGACAGGGAAAAGGGCGAGTGTATCGGACAGATAGCCTATTTCCTTGTGGACAGCAAGAACCACTTTGCGGAGATAGAATACTGTATCGGTGCGGATTTCCAGTGCAGGGGCTACTGCACCGAGGCTGCAAAGGCTGTCATTGACTTTGGCTTTGAGAAGATGAATCTGCACAAGGTACAGATATGCACCAAGACTATCAACGCACCGTCAAAGCGAGTTATCGAGAAATGCGGCTTCACCTACGAGGGAACTCTCCGTGACTACTTCTACATGAACGGTCAGTATGTGGGAAGGCTCTACTTCTCGATTTTACGGGACGAACACTATAAAAACAATGCTTAATGCCTAATGCGTAATTATATGTGTTCGCTTACGCTCACGGGTATTAGATCTGTCCCCGTCAGGGGACACCACCAATTACGAATTATGAATTAAAAGGAGAGGAAAAAGATATGGCTACTATCGAAGAACTTGAAAAGACACTGGAGATGTTCCGTGGGGACAGATTTGCAACTGAAATGGGCGCTGTAATCGACGAAATAGGCGACCACTACGCTAAATGCAGTCTCGTTATAAACGAGCACCACAAAAATGCCGTTGGCGGTATCATGGGCGGTGTTTACTTCACTCTCGCCGACTTTGCTTTTGCCGTTGCTTCAAACTGGCAGGGCGGCGATGTGGTGGGACTCAACTGCGATGCCGCTTTCATCGGAGTTCCCAAAACACAGCGAATTATCGCAGAAGCCACACTCATCAAGGACGGCAGGAGCATTTGCACCTACGATGTGACCATCACCGACGAAAACGGCAGAATTGCCGCTAAGGTTCAGTGTATGGGATATCATAAGGGCTGATCTTGTTTGCATACGGGCGCTCGGAAAGCGCCCCTACATTCTTTTCGTTAGGTTCAACAGAAAAATGTTCCCTTATATGTGTATCATGCTGATTCTGTATTGTTCACAGTCTGTTTTTTTTTTTTTTTTTTTAGTTTGGTAACAATTACTGTGTATAATAGGTATAAGGAAAAGTATATTCCCGAAAGGAAAGGTGATCTTAATGAAAAAGGCAAGAATAATTTCAGCTCTGCTTTCGCTGTCTTTAGGCATGACAGCGCTCCCGACAGCTGCTATGACAGCTTCGGCTGACGGAAACTACGACTTCAACTCCGACGGCTTAGTGAACGCTTATGACGCAAAGCTGCTCATGAACCGTTACACTGAGATAGAGCTGGGCAGGGATGACATTATAGCAGATCAGGCAACAAGAGAGAATATCGACTTAAACGGCGATTACAACAAGGACGGCGAGCTCGATCTGCGTGATGCGGCTGAGCTTTATGCCTACATCCGTGATAACAATATCAAGGGCGATGTAAACTGCGACGGTATTCTCGACGGACGTGATGCGTCGATGATACTTGCGTACTATGCAAGGCAGGCAGTTGACAAAGCCTACTGGGTGGACGGCGAAGATGACGGAGTTAAAATGCTCGGCGATTTCGACGAGGATGGCGTTATCGACGGTCGTGACGCTTCAATGGTTCTGAATCTGTATCTTAAAAGCTCAGTTGATGCTAAGTAATTAGCTGAGGATAATACCGATGATAGGGGGCGGACTTTGTCCGCCCTCAGATTGTTGAAAACATCATTTTAAATTGTTGATATGCGGGCGGCGGAACGCCGCCCCTACAGATGATAACGATATATTAACAAATTGTAGGGGCGCCGTTTCGGCGCCCGTGTTGGTTGTATTCGTAAAATGTACTTTTTCGACAAACTGGGGGCGGAAGTTGTCCGCCTTTTATTTTTTCAAATTTTTCTCCGAAAAAATTGACCTTTTACGTTTTTCCATCGTGTACTATATGAAGACACACAGTACTGAGGCTCTTCTATCTGATATAAGGAAGTGAAAAAAATGCTGACATCCGATGAGGTCCGTGAAGCGGTGGATGAGTACGGCGATATGCTGTACCGCCTTTGTCTCGTCATGCTGAGGAATACCGCAGATGCCGAGGACGCTGTGCAGGAGACCTACATAAAATATATGCTGTCCTCGCCGCCTTTCAATGGCGATGAACACGAAAAGGCTTGGCTCATAACTGTTGCGGCTAACAAGTGCAGGGATATGCTCCGTTTCCGAAAGCGCCATGCCGCCGACAGTGACGATATACTGCGTGACCGTGCGGCTGAAACGGAGAGCAGGGGAGTGCTCGAGGCGCTGTTGGAAGTTCCCGAGAAGTACCGCATAGTTCTTACGCTTCATTATATTGAGGGGTATAAAGTGGACGAGATAGCGAAAATGCTGGGAAAGACCCCATCGGCGGTGAAGATGCGGCTTGCAAAGGGACGGGAGCTGCTGAAAGAGAAATTGCAATAAAAGAAAAAAATAAAAAAGCGGCGAAGCCGCATAACACCAGAGTCCAGAGAGGTGTAGACCTCTCTGGTGGGGGTGAACGAGGGGGCAAAGCCCCCTGAAAAAGCAGTAAAGCGGCGAAGCAACGCTTTACGGATGGTTTGATGCAAGTAACGGTCAAGCCGATGAGAGTAGCCGTCCAAAAGGCAAGCGTTAGCTTGCGGACGACCAATGGTCGTCCCTACAATGGCAGCCGTAAATTTTATTGTGACCCACGGGCGGATAATATCCGCCCCTACAGAACGTATCAACAATTACCGATGAAAGGAGAATAATTATGACGGAAAAAATGAAAAAATCCGCTGAGAAGATAACCATGCCCGATGATGTCCGTGAGCGTATCATCGACAAATGCTCAGAGATAGAAAAGGCTGAGAGAAGCGGAAACAATAGCTACACCGACCACGTTTTCACTGTCGAGCGTGCAAAGCCAAACCGTATCCGCAGAGTTGTAAGCGGTATCGCTGCCTGTGCGGTGCTGGCAGGCGGTATCGGCGCTACGGGAGTTTTCCTCCACAGGCAGGGAAGCGGAAATATCGCTTCGGAGGTGGCACAGGAGGCTTGCTATGTTCTGCCGCCTTTCGGTGACCTCAGTCAGTATGATTATGCTCTTTCTGCAAGGGATGAAAACGAAGAGTGGACTGAATATGGGAAGAGCGCCGAGCTGTCGGACTTCCTGAACAGGTTCAACTGGGGCGAGGAGACCGAACCGCTTCCTGCCGAGCAGACGGATAACTACACAGGCAGAGTATACGAGATACACTGGATAGATGAATACTATCACGGTGTCGAAGTCCATGATAACGGTGATGTTATTTTCAGAATAAATAACGCCAATCTGATAGCCCCCACTTCTTCTTTCGAGCAGACCCAGCTGCTGGAAATGAAGTATTACCACATAGACTTTGCCGAGTTCGACAGGGGAGTGCTGGAGATAATCGGTGCTGACAATGCCGAAGAACCAACCGAGGTCGAAGCTATGATACAGTCCATAACTGACGAAATGACGGAGAAAATGTGCCTTGCCGTTAATGACGGAAGCTACAGCACACAGCTTGTCACCTACGGCGATATAGTTTCCGATGAGGGCAGACAGCACGACCTTGATGTACAGCGTCAGGATATGACCAATGCCATGATGTTCGCTATGTGCGGCTGGATAGGCGACAACTCCGATATATACGATGGCGCAAGGAGCGGAAAGATACTCTTTGAAGTGTCGGTAGATCAGGGCGACAGCGGAATTGCCGCATTTACGTTCTTTGAGGAGGGCTTTTACACCTATGCAGTCACCAACGAGGACGGCACGGAGAGTACCTATATATTCAAGGGCGACTGCTATGAAGCGCTTGACCTTCTCAGGTCTGCTACGGACACCGAGAAAAAGCACACCGAGGATAATCCTGCTTACTATCTCCCCGAATTCAACTTCGTGAAAATGGGCATAGACGGCAGTTTAGGCTTGGACGAGGAAATGTGCCGGAAGTTGCAGGATATTTTCTACGGCTACGACTACTCAGCGCATGAGGTCACGGATGTTGACACAAGCACACTCGAATCTGTTTATAGCTTTAAAACAAGAATTGGCGGCAATGAACAGGACTATATGAGAGTTCTGGAAGTCTGCAATGACGGTTATATCTGTATCATAACCACAGATCTGGACGGCAATAAGGTAAATGCATGGCATGAGCTGGTTTACAAGTTTGACGACAACGATATACTTGATGCTATAAATGAACTGTTCGACATGGATAACGAACAGCTTGTGGAGGAACACAGAAGGAGCGCAGAGGAACAGGCAAAGCTTGCGGAAGAACGGCGGCTGAATGACGAAGCACGGAAATTGCAGGAAGAAATAGAACAGCGTGTACATGAAGAAGAACAGAAATTAACAGAAAACGCTGCTGAGGCAGAAGAAATTCTGAATAACTAAAATTATTACAAGAGAAAGCTAACATAAATGTAGGGGCGCACACTGTGCGCCCTTGCTGCTCTTGTTAAGGGACGGGCGCCGAAACGGCGCCCCTACAGAACTCACCGATCGTAGGGGCGGCGTTCCGCCGCCCGTGGATATGTCCGATTACATTAACGGAAAACAGTCGTTTGTTGTTGCTGTTATAATAAAAAACCGCACATTAAATGTGCGGCTTTTTGCTTTAATGCAATGAATACAATTTCTTGAAATCAGTCGGTGTACAATGCTTTATATCCTTGAAAATGCGGTTGAATGTGGTCAAACTCTTGAATCCCGAACGCATAGCCACTTCGGTTATTGGGATATCGGGGTCAAGAAGCAGAGTTTCTGCCGCTTTGGTTCGTCTTGCGTTGATGTACTGCAAGTAGGACATAGAGTTGTACTGCTTGAATATACGTGAAAAATGGTACTTGCTGTAGCCTGCAACGTCTGCCAACTGGTCGAGCGTGATGTCATACATATAGTTGTTGTCGATATACTTGAGAACAGTGCCGAATTTCTCGTTGTATTCGCCCAGTTTTTCGTCATCGCAGTCCATGATGACCTTTTGCTGCTGGAGCTGTAACTCGCTGATAGCCATAAACAGCTCGATAACTTTAAGGTATATCTTCACATCCGAAAGCTCGCTGTTGGAGCTGTAAAGGGTGTGGATATCGAGCATGGTCTTCTGAGCCAGCTTGTGCAGGTCTTTGTTGAGTGCGCTGTTGATGATAACGGGTGAGACCATTATCCTTGTGACGGGTTCGAGCACGGTAACGTCGCTAAGAACGCTGTTATCGCACTGGAAAATAAGTCTCCGTCCCGGGATGGCAGGCATGGAGTGAAGCTCGCCGGGAGGAATGATTATAACATCGTTTTCGGGGAGAATATACTCAGTTTCGCCCACGGTGATCCTATACTCATTTTTCAGCGGCATTATCAGCTCAACTGCGTCATGCCAATGGATGGGGTACGGCTCGTTGTCAACGTTGTCGTACAGCATCACATATTTTTTAGCGTCATACTCAACTGTCTCGTAGTCTCCTGTAAGGTGCTTTATCATATTCTGCCCCCTCTCTTGGTAGTATGCTCCCCACACTGAACTTGTGCGGCGGAGCAATAATAAAAGAACCTTTGACCAAAATTTGCTGTCAAAACAGTATTTTGTATACTTTCATTATAATACATACATAATAATTTGTAAAGGGAATTATGTAATCTTTGTAAGAACTAAACAAAATGGCTGACCAATTTTTGCGCTGACTGTATAATACAACTTTATTGGAATAAAGCGGACAATGGCAATTTCCGGGCAAAATGAAAAGCAGCCGATATAAACCGACTGCCTTTCAGGGGATATTAAAATTTGGAGAAACCTTTAATTATGTTTCGGAAGCGGAGCGTTTTCCGCCTCCGAAATGTGAGTATTCAATTAATATACACTCTTGATCTCCTGACCGCCGGGGATCGACTTGCCCTTTGCTGCGTACATTTCGCCGATTGAAGCGATCTGCCAGCCCTTAGCCTTGATGTAAGGAGCAACTTCCTCGATAGCGGCTGCTGTTGTGTCGTAAGTCTCGTGGCAGAGAACAACTGCACCGTTGCCTGAGCCTGAGTCTACAGCCTGCTTGATTGTGCTAGCGATCTGGCTTGCAGAAGCGCCGTTCCAGTCCTGAGTATCGATCTGGCAGGTTACAAGACCGTAGTCCGGAAGTGCCTGTGAGATTGCAGGACCGTTGTTGAGGTAAGGAAGTCTGAGCAGCTTAGCAGGATCTGCACCTGTGATCTGTTTCAGCAGGTTAGCTGTCTGGTTGACCTCACTCTGGATGCCTGTTACGCCCATTGATGGGAGATTCTGTGGATGTGTCCATGTATGGTTAGCAATTTCCATGCCCTTGCTGTAAGCGTACTTGATTTCCTGAGCACCGTCGTTGCCCTTCTGCTGAGTCCAGCTGCCTACGTAGAAGAATGTAGCGTGGAAGCCCTGATCTGCGATAGCGTTGATGATTCTCATTGAAGAAGCTGTAGGTGATGAACCAACTGCACCGTCGTCGAAGCTGATAGCGATCATCGGCTTGTTAGGATCAAGTCCTGATGTAGTAGGAGTTGTAGTAACAGCAGTTGAACCGCCTGATGATGTAGTAGTGGTCTTGTTGTCATTCTTGCTCTCAGTGATGGTGAGCTTAGAAACGTTAGCCTTACCGCTGCTCTCCCAACCTTCTACGTTGAGTGCAACTTCTGTCAGGTTACCGATGTCCCAGCCTGCGTTAGCCCAAGCCTTGAAGTGGTCGGATACTGTGATAGAACCTGATGTTCTCTTTTCCTTACGAACGCTGAAGTACTGCTTGAATGTACGTGTATCGCCGAGGATAGTAGGACCTGTGTGGTCGAGCTGGAATATCTCATACTCAGCGCCGTCGATAGTAACTGTCTGAGCAGCGCCCTGAGCTGTAGGTCTCCAGTTTACCCAGTCCTCAATGATGTAGTACTCTACCAGCGGATCTGTCATCCAGCCGTATACGCAGAGACGTGAGTTACCCTGTGAGCTTGCTGTATAGTCAGCAGCGTAGTCAAGAACAACATCGCCTACTTCTGTAGCCTTCTTTGTACGGTCGTAGTTCTTACCACGGCGAGCGAGGAAGTTACCCTTAGAAACCTGAGCGCTCCACTCTGTATCGAATGTACCGCCGCTGCCGAGAGTCATAGAACCGCTTCCGCCTGTCTGGTCGAGCCAGATCTCATAGCTGTAGCCGTCAACATTATCGTCAGCATATCTGTTGGTGCCGTTGCCGACAGTGAACTTCTGACCGCTTGCCTGAGTTGTAGGAGCCTTAGTTGTAGTAGTTGTCTGCTGTCTTGTAGTTGTTGTGGTTGTAGTTGTATTCTGTCTTGTTGTAGTAGTTGTCTGCTTTACTTCTGCATAGCTCTCTGGGAGTTCTTTCAGAAGACCGAGCATGAACTTCTGTATTGTAAGAGCATCGGCATTTGTGATACCGTTGCCGCTGAGGTTTACGTCGCCGTTTGCTGCGCCCTGATCTGTAAGGCTGAACTTACCGGGGTTAGCGATGGACTGCATGATGATAACTGCGTCTGCAAGGCTTACTGAGCCGTCTACGTTAGCATCGCCCCACTTGGAAGCCTTTGTTGTTGAAGCCTGACCCTGAGTTGAAGTTGTTGTTGTAACGTTAGGAGTCTGAGCTATAGTTGTAGTTGTAGTATTCTGACCCTTAGGCTGCTCCTCTGTCTTAGCCAGTGCAACTACCTTGTCGTATGCAGGCTTTGGCTTGTAGCCCTGTGAGAACAGGAGAGGATTCTGAGATGATCTCCAGCTTACGTTATCGGATGTTCCCCAGATAGTCAGTGCAGGGATCCTGTCAGCGTTCTTCATAGCGATCTTGAAGATAGCCTCGTAGAGATCAGCCTGAGCTGAGAAGTCTGAGCAGGTGATATCAAGCTCTGTGATCTGAACATCGCATCCTGTGTCGAGGAACTTGTTGACTGCTGTCTCGTAAGTCTTAGCATCAGGATAGTTTGTAGCAAGGTGGGACTGCATACCGATACCGTCGATATAGTCGCCTGCTGCCTTGATCTTCTTGACCATGTTAACGATGTCGTTTGTCTTAGCAGGGATGTACTCGTTGTAGTCGTTGAGGTAGAGCTTGCATCCTTCGGGAGCGTACTTTCTTGCATACTTGAATGCGTTTACAACGAAGCTGTCGTCGCCGTAGATCTGTACCCAGCGTGAACCGCCTGAGTCTGCGCCGCCTGCGGGTCTGAGTCCGCCGCCGTCGTTAACGAAGAGCTCGTTACAAACATCGTATGAATAGAGGTCGAGCTTTGGATACTGAGTTTTGATAGCCTCAAAAGTATTCTTGATGAAGCTCTCAAGACGCTGATCCATAACTTCCTTTGATACCCATGCGCCGTTGTCTGAGAAGTTCTCCTTGAAGAACCAGTCAGGAGTCTGGCTGTACCAAACGAATGTATGTCCACGGAGTGAGATTCCGTTATCTTCGCAGAATTTAAGAGTCTGAGCAGCTCTGCTGAGATTTACCTGAGTATTAACATTGTTGCCCTTCTGTGCTGATGCCTGCTGGTCAATGATGGATTCTGGCTTGAGCTCATTCTCAGGAGTGATTGAGTTGTAGTTCTCCTTGAGGAATGAAGCGCCGCTGCTGAGCTCGTTAGGGCTTACAGATGTACCGATCTTGAACCAAGGAGCGAAGATGCTCTTGAGACCTGTGCCCTGTGACTGAGTTGTAGTAGTTGTTGTAGTGCTGCCTGACTTGGTAGTTGTAACATTTGATGAGGTATCAACCTTACCGCCTGATACTGTAACTTCCTTGCCCTTTTCAGCACCAATTGCGCTGTCGATATAGAAGTCTGTGAGACTGTCAGGAGCTTCAACGTAAAGAACCATATTGGAAGCACCTGTAGGAATTGTGTAGTTTGAGTTGCTGAGTGCTGTCCACTTGCCGTTCTGAGCTGTAGCTGTAGCAACCTCGTCGTACTTCTCGTCGCCTGATGCGTCAGTGTACTGGAGAGTGAGCTTCATAGCTGTAGAGGACTCTGTCTTCTGCATTACTGCTGTACCGAAGCTGTATGACTTTCCGGGGATGAATGCGCCTGAATCAAGAGCGATAGCAGCGCCGTGCCAGTTATCTGTTCTGCCGCTTACGAAAAGTGAACCGCTGCCGTCTGCTGCGTTTGAGGAATCCTTAGAAACCTTAGCAGCGCCTCTGCCTTCCCAGTTGCCTACGCCTGACTCAAAGTCGTCGTTGAAGTAGTAGCCGTTTGCGTCAGCCTTAACTGTCTGAGTAGGAGTTGTTGTAGTTGCAGGAGTTGTAGTGGTTGAGCCGTTGGTCGATGAACCGATGGTCAGCTTAGAAACGTTAGCCTTACCGCTGCTCTCCCAGCCTTCTACGTTGAGAGCTACCTCTGTGAGGTTGCCTATATTCCAGCCTGCAGCTGCCCAAGCCTTGAAGTGGTCGGATACTGTGATAGTACCTGATGTTCTCTTCTGCTTACGAACGCTGAAGTACTGCTTGAATGTACGTGTATCGCCGAGGATAGTAGGACCTGTGTGGTCGTTCTGGAAGATCTCGTACTCTGCACCGTCGATGGTAACTGTCTTGCTCTGACCTGTAGGTCTCCAGTTTACCCAGTCCTCGATGATGTAGTACTCAACCAGCGGATCCTTGAACCAGCCGTATACGCAAAGACGCGAGTTACCCTGTGAGCTTGCTGAATAGTCAGCAGCGTAGTCCATAACGATCGGGCCGTACTCTGTAGCCTTCTTGGAAGCATCGTAGTTTCTGCCACGGCGAGCTAAGAAGTTACCTGCGCTTACCTGAGCGCTCCACTCTGTATTGAATGCACCGCCGCTGCCCAGTGTCATTGAGCCGCTTCCGCCTGTATTGTCGAGCCAGATCTCGTAGCTGTAGCCGTCTACGTTATCTTCCTTATACTGTGTTCTGCCGTTGCCGACTGTCAGTGTCTGACCTGCGCTTGCTGCAACTGCTGTGTTAAGAACTGCTGTAGGTATTGCAGGAACGCTGAGTGCACACATAAGACCTGCCAGAGTACCTGCGAGTGATCTTTTCAAATTACTTTTTTTCATGTGGATCATTCCTCACTTTCGTATTGATCGATTAATCTTAATTACATATGGATCTTAGCCGTGGAGAGCACATACCACTAAGCTGGTCTGCGTCCCGCCTCTCCCTTAGCTCTTGTATATATTTTATTACATTTCTGTGAACTTTACAAGTCGTTTCTTGCTAAGTACAAATTTAATCAATCAAAATTTGCTCTAATTTACAGCAATAATCGATGAGATTTGTGCAAGGTGCTTAATCGAAAGGCTATTTTTAGGGCATTTTGGTAAATTGGAGCATAAAATATACAGCCTGTAGAGTTGTACGGAGCAATTTTTGGTCACTGACCATTTGTTGTGGGCGATGTGCATAATAGTGAGGTGATATTGTTGTGCGATTGGTCGAATTTTTCAAATAGACTTCCAATTCGTGGATAGTTTTGGTATAATAAATATATCATATTGTAATAATTCTATTGACGATGTACGGTCGTGGAATTATCATTCTTTCCCAATAATATACATTATAATAGTAAAGAGATAGTAATGAGGTGAGCATATGGATGAATACAAAAACATCAACATTGCAGTAGCAGTTGCAGGTATTGACGAGGAATACCAGCAGAATATCATCGGCGGCATAAACAAATTTGCTAAGGAAAACAAGATAAACGTGTCCTACTTCGCTGCCTACGGCGGACTTCTGGGCAGCCGTACATTTGATATAGGCGAGTACGGTATCTATAAACTCATTGACTGGACTAAATTCGACGGCGCTATACTTCTGAACAACACCATCGGCGACCTCACCGTTAGGGGAAAGGTGACCGATGCTGTAAAGAAAGCGGGTATACCTACCGTAGTATTCGATTGCAGCGATTTTCCCGAGTTCATAAATATCGCCATAGACAACAATGCTGCAATGCGTGAGATAGTGCGCCATGTCATCGTTGAGCATGGCGCAAAGGTAGTCAACTATATCTCGGGTCCGCTGGCAAACCCCGAGGCGCTTGCCCGCTACAACGCTTTCCTTGAGGTAATGGCTGAAAACGGGCTGAAAGCCGAGGAGGACCGTATCTACTTCGGTGAATTCCGTGGACAGGACGGTAAACGTGCTATCGATACATTCTACGAATCGGGGCAGACCATGCCCGACGCTATCGTCTGTGCAAACGATGCAATGGCGCTGACAGCGGTATCAACCCTCGAAAAGCTGGGCTACCGTGTGCCCGAGGACGTTATTGTTACGGGCTTCGACTGCACGTACAATGCAAGAAATTTCTCTCCTGCGCTGACCACTGTAAAGCGTCCGCTGTTTACAGCAGGCTACAAGGCAGGCAGGGTGATACTGGATATACTGGAGGGCGAAGAACCCGATATCGGCACTCTTGAAGCGTTCCCCGTATTTTCTGAGAGCTGCGGCTGTTCAACTGCTGCGGACGGCGATTTCAAGGAGTTCAAGAAGCACGCATATCTGCGTACCGAGAATATAAACATGAGCATATCCCTCGTGAACCGCCTTACTGCGGCTTTGGCGGAGTGCAAGACACCTGCCGAGCAGTTTGAGGCTATAGAGGACTTTGCCCATGAATTCGGCTGCGAGAAGTTCAGCCTGTGCCTTGCGGAGGACTGGCAGGATCAGATAGATGCACCTGTTGACCCCGAGGCTTCATATCCTGCGTACATGACCGCTCCCCTTATCTGGGACAAGGGCGAAAAGCGCAGTATCGGCTATTTTCCCAGCAGAAGGATGTTCCCCGAGATAGCTGAAAAGGGCGGAAATATCAACTATTTCCTGCCGCTCCACTTTCAGGATAAGACCATCGGCTACTATATAATGACCAACGGCGATTTCCCTGTGAGCAGTCTGCTTTGTCATACCATCACTATGAATATCAGCAACGCTTTCGAGAATATCCGCAAGCTGTTCCATCTGAATAAGACTATGGACGAGCTGAACCGCCTGTACGTTATCGATCCGCTCTGTAATATCTACAACAGAAACGGCTTCTTGAAGATAGTTTCCGACAAGTTCAACGATTGCGTGGCTAAACAGAAGAAGATAATGCTCAGCTTCATCGATATGGACGGACTGAAATATATCAACGACAACTTCGGTCACAACGAGGGCGACTTTGCATTGCAGCGCCTCGGCAGCGTAATAAACGAGTGCGGACTCAATGACAGCGTTTGTGCACGTTTCGGCGGTGACGAGTTCGTTATGTTCAGCGTGGGAGTTACCGAGGACGACGGCGATGCACTTATCCGCCGCTTCAACACAAAGCTGGAGAATATGAATTCCATCATCAACAAGCCCTACAGACTGTCAGCCAGCGTGGGCAATATCATCGAGACAGTTGACGGCACAAAGACACTTTTCAACATCATCCAGCAGGCGGACGATAAGATGTACGAGATCAAAAAACAGCGTAAAATGGCACGTACCGCCGACGGCACTGTATCACTTGCCGTTAAGTGATCGGTAAGCAGAAAATAGTAAGTAGTAAGTAGAAAAAAGTAAGTAGTAAGTAGAAAAAAGTAAGTAGTTTATGGAGGGCGCACTTTGTGCGCCCTTTTTCATGAGGTATGCCATGTAGGGGCGCTTACCGAGCGCCCGTGTGTGTGCGGCGCAAATTCTTTGGCAAACAACGGGCGGCGGAACGCCGCCCCTACGAGCTGACGTCAGCTCGACCACGTACACGCTTCGCTCGCAAGCTCGCTTACTCTCTGCGAGACTCCTACTCTACTTTCGCTCACTGTTACAACTGTGGGGCGGTAATGTAGGGGCGCTTTCCGAGCGCCCGTGTGTGTGCTGCGCAAATTCTTTGACAAACAACGGGCGGTGTAACGCCGCCCCTACGAGCTGACGT